>JBAZPO010000010.1:5000-140949 GCA_041648175.1 Desulfobaccales bacterium
GATGTCGGCTCATCGCATCCTGGGGCTGAAGAAGGTCCCAAGGGTTTGGCTGTTCGCCAATTAAAGCGGTACGTGAGCTGGGTTTAAAACGTCGTGAGACAGTTTGGTCCCTATCTGTTGTGGGCGTAGGAGATTTGAGAGGAGCTGTCCCTAGTACGAGAGGACCGGGATGGACGAACCGCTAGTGTTCCGGTTGTGCCGCCAGGCGCAGCGCCGGGTAGCCATGTTCGGACCGGATAACCGCTGAAAGCATCTAAGCGGGAAGCCGACCTCAAGAATAGATCTCCCGGATCGTAAGATCCCTAAAGGCCCCTGGTAGACCACCAGGTTGATAGGCCAGAGGTGGAAGCGCAGTAATGTGTGGAGCCGACTGGTACTAATCGGCCGTGCGGCTTGACCATATTTCCCTTGTTTTTGGAAACTGCTAAGGACTCATTTCTTCCAGATTCGATTGAGCGGACCCAAGGTTCCGCTCACTGGTAACGTGACATAAAGTTTCCGGTGGCCATAGCGCAGGGGCCACACCCGATCCCATCCCGAACTCGGTAGTTAAGCCCTGCAACGCCGATGATACTACGTGGGTGACTGCGTGGGAAAGTAGGACGCCGCCGGATTTAATATCATAGCAGCAGCCCCGCCTCTTGACTGAGGCGGGGTTTTTTTATTCTCAAATTCCCTATATTATTTTAACATGGTACAAAAATGATCTCGGGATTTGATGCCCAGTAGAAAAGGGCGTACTCATGTTGCTGCCTGGACAGGTGGAGGAAACGGAATGCCAAAGAAAGGCAAACCGCCAAAGAAAGGAAAGCCGCCAAAACTTGGTGAATTGATTCACCAGGAGATATTCCGTCGCTACGGCATTCCCGGCCTGGTCGTCCTTTTCGTCTTACTCGCAGCCGCTTATGTATATTGGGATTGGGAAAAGGTGAAAACCTTGCCTGGCGTTAAACCTGTCGTCACCCACTTCACCCGCTGGCCGATTCGCAAAGCCGACCCCAACCGCTATTCCATCCTGGTGGCCCACCTGGAGAATGACGCCCAACGGGAGCACGAGCTCCTGATCATCGAGGCCCTCAAGGAGTTCGAAGGGGTGCAGACTCTCAGGCTGGACCGGACCATCCCCTTGGAAGGGCCGGTGCCGGAGGTAATGGAAAAGCGGGGACAGGAAGAGGCTCAACGCTATCTCAAGGAGAGCGGGGCCTCTGTGCTCATCTGGGGGGCGGTCCTCAGTAGGGGGAGCAGCACGGTATACAAGCTGTATTGGACCCCGGCGGCAGGGGAGGCGCGGAAGCCGGAGCGCTATGCGGCGCCCCTGGCCGAGGCGCAGCTGAGCTTGCCGGAAGTCTTCTGGGGCGACCTAGCGGAAATCCTGCGCCTGCAAGTCACCTCAGGGGCGACGGAACTTGAGGCCCAGGAGGGGCGCTACGTGGCGGACAGGCTCCCCCCTTTCATTGCCCGGGTGAAACAGCTCCTGAAGGCCAGTGGTGAACGACCGGGCTGGAATGCGGATGCCAGGGGCGCCACGCTGGTGATCCTGGGTACTGCCCAGCATAAATTGGGCGAACAGAGCGGGCAGAAAAGGCACCTGGAAGAGGCGATAACGACCCACAGGGCAGCGCTCAAAGAGTATACCCGGGAGCGGGCGCCGCTTCAGTGGGCCTTGACCCAGAACAACCTGGGCTCTGCGCTCTGCAGGCTTGGGGAGCGGGAGAGCGGCATGGAAAGGCTAAAAGAGGCGGTGGCGGCCTACCAGGAGGCGCTCAAGGAAGGGACCCGTGAGCGGGTGCCTCTGGACTGGGCCCTAACGCAGTACAATCTGGGTAACGCGCTTCAGTGGCTGGGAGCACAGCATGATGGGACGGAAATGCTAAAAGAGACGGTATCAGCCTACATGAGCGCTTTGGAGGTCCTCGAAGCGACCCAGGCCCCTTACTACGTGAAAAAAGCTAGAGCCAGCCTGCTGAGCGCCGTGGCCCTGCTGCGGGAGAGGGAAAAAGATAAGGAAGTTCAGAGTGAGTTCGGCCCACCAGCGAACCACGGGCAAGACCAGACCTTAATTTTAAAATCTATAAGCCCCACAAATCCATTCCCGAGCTTAATAGACCAAGACCCGCAGGGCCGTTGGTCCTCCGTGGGTGACGGAGTGGGAAAGTAGGACGCCGCCGGATTTAATATCATAGCAGCAGCCCCGCCTCTTGACTGAGGCGGGGTTTTTTATTACCTTGTGCTCAGTGAAGAGAAAGACCTTAATCAAGCATATAGGTAAACACGGCGCTTTCTTGCTCAGGGAAGGTGGGCGGCATTCTATTTACCAAAAGGGGAGCTTTAGGACCTTGGTTCCCCGGCATACTGAAATAGTCGATGAACTGGCCAGGAAGATTTGCAAAGACCTGGAGATTCCATGGGTGAAATAATGAAATTCAGGGCCATGATTAAGCAAAGCGATGATTGGTGGATCGGTTGGCTGGTCGATCTTCCCGGGGTCAATGCCCAGGAGAAGACCCGGGAAGAATTGCTGGAGTCCCTAAAAATAGGAGCCGAAGACCTGTTGAGCACTGCAGTGCCCTTTGAAGCCGAGGCCCAGATGACCACTATTGACATTTCCGCGCCGGAATGGGGCCTGGAAAATGTGCGATAGCAAAGGTTGGGGCCACACCCGATCCCATCCCGAACTCGGTATTCAAGCCCTGCAACGCCGATGCTCCTCCGTGGGTGACTGCGTGGGAAAGGAGGACGCCGCCGGATTTAATATCATAGCAGCAGCCCCGCCTCTTGACTGAGGCGGGCTTTTTTTATTTTTATTCCAAGATGATTTGGTATAAATGGATCAGAGGGAAAGGTTATGCAATTTACTGTGGAATCCGAGCAGGAAGAAGATGGCCGCTGGCTGGCGGAGGTGCTGGAACTTCCCGGGGTGATGGTCTATGGCCAGACCCGCCAGGAAGCTCTGGCCAAGGCCCAGGCTCTGGCCCTGCGGGTCCTGGCCGAGCGGCTGGAACATGGTGAGATGCTGGCCGAGCCGATAAATATTTTGTTTGCCGCGGCATGAGTAGCTGGCCCGCCACCAAAGCAAGACGGGTATTGGCAGGTTTGGTGAGGCTTGGCTGGAAGATCAAGAGAACGTCGAAAACCTCCGGATCCCACCGCACTTTGTCTCGGAGCGGCTGGCCCGACGTCGTGTTCGCCTTTCATGATAATGAAGAAATCGGGCCGAAGATGCTGGCCCGCATTGCCAAGGTTACCGGCCTTACCCCCGAGGACTTATGAAGTTGTCGGAGCTTATATCTCGATACACCTGGCAAGAAGTTGAGCCAGCTTATGCGGAACTATACCCTAAGGAGAAAAGGAAAAGAAAGAGAGCCCGGGAGGCTTTCGAATATATTCAATATCTTAAGCTCATAGATTCTAAGATGCGGATTCATATTGAGTACCGGGAAGATGAAGAAAGCGGCTATCATGACGTTTTGGGCAGAGACGGCAGTCTTAGGGAGGATGGGCAGGAAGAAAGCTACAGCCTGTTTCTAGTGGAATGGGACGAGTGGCTGGGGATGGAAATTGAGACGGAGACCCTGGGAAAATATTCCGAGTTGGACATCTTGTGCCATGTTTTTTGGGAAATGACCTGGTGTGGCTATTCCATGGAAAAGGTTAAAAAATTCAGGAAAAAACTTGAGCGGTCCTCGAAGAGTAAAAAAGAGGATTTTATTCCCTTCGATCCCACTATGTTGGGGCAAGAAGATGGAACCTATCAGGATTAGGTCAATAATGCTCCTTTCAAGGCTTAATAAGGCAAATCAAATAGAAAACACGCCATCCTACATCGAACACACTCGTTAAACATTCTTTTGGCTTTAGGTCTGCAGGGCTTTGAGGCGGGCTACGGGGTCAAAGCCTGGGTTACGGCGCACTTCCTCGGCTGAGGGCAGGTGGTTGAGGCGCATTAATTCGGAGATGGCCGCGAGTAGGCGGTCGTGTTGGAGCCCCGCGGCGGCCAGCACTTGGTCGGCTTTCACATAGTAGGCTATGAAATTGCGGGTCTGCAGGTCCCCATGGATCAGGACGGCGTCCCAGGCTGAGGCGTAGCCCACGTACTGGAGGAAGAGATCGAACTGCTCACTCCAGAAAAAGGGCACGCCGGCATATTCAACGGGGCGGCCGGCCATATTATGCGCTGCTACCCGGCCATGCTGTGCGGCCAGGCGCCAGTGCTCAATGCGGATGGGGGCGCCGTCGCGCCAGTCGGGAAAGCGGGCCAAGTCGCCGGCGGCGTACAACCCGTCGGTGACCCTCAGATGCTTATCCACGGAGACGCTGCCGTCCGGGTTGAGTTCGAGGCCCGTGAGCATCTGGGTGGCGGGATTGATCCCCAAACCCACCAGCACCAGGTCGGCGGGCAGGGTGTCGCCGTCATCCAGGACCACGGCGTGCGTCCGGCCGTTACCCTCAAAGCGGACCGGAGTGCGGCCCAGGCGGAAGGCGACGCCGTGCTCGGTATGGACCTCTTGGAGCATTCCGCCGATTTCCGCGCCCAACTGCCGTTCTAAAGGGACAGGGCGGGAGCCTACCACGGTCACGGATAGCCCTCGTTTGGTGAGGCTTGCTGCCGCTTCCATGCCGATGAAGCCGGCGCCGATAACTACCACCCGGGAGGCAGGGCTTGCGGCCGCGATGATGGCATCGGCGTCGTCGAGGCTTCTTAAGGTCAAGACGTTGGGCCATTGGGCCCCGGGAAGGTCGAGTTTGCGGGGCAGACCTCCGGTGGCCAGGAGCAGGGCGTCATAAGCGAGGGAGCCGCCGCCGGCAAAGGTAAGGGTTTTGCGCCGGGGGTCCACTTGGGTGACGGATTGCCCCAAAAGGACCTCGATGTCGTGGTCACGGTAGAACTCGGCAGTCCTCCATGGCAGGGCATCGGGACCGGCTTCGCCGCTTAAGTAGCCTTTGCTCAGGTTGGGGCGGTCGTAAGGCAGATGCGGCTCACCGGTGATCATCACGATGCGGCCCTGAAAGCCGTCTTGGCGCAGGGTTTCCGCGGCGGCGTTGCCCGCAGCCCCGGCCCCCAGGATTACAAAAGTGCGGCTGTCGGCGGGGTCGCGCCGCACCATGGTGGGGGTGCGCCGGTTTTCCGCAGCGTCCGGCACCTTGAGGATGACGTCGTCGTCTTCCACCCGCACATCAAAGCAGGGCTGGGCATCCAGGGCCGGAGGCTCTTCCAGGTTGCCGGTCATCACATCGAAGGCGGCCTGATGCCAGGCACAGACTACCCGGCGACCGCTTAAGGCGCCGTCGATGAGGGGACCGCCATAGTGGGTGCATTCCGCGCCAATAGCATAGAATCGGCCTTTGAGGCGGACCACCAAGACCTTGGTCTCCCCCACGACCACCTCACGCATCTCACCATCCTGCAGCTCGTGCGCCTTGAAGACGATGGATTCCTTGGACATCTGCGTCTCCCTTCCCGGAATTAGGTCCTACAGCTCCCTAATTTTATAAAGTAGTGCCCTTCTTATCGGGAGGCAACGGTTATGGGGAAAAAAGCGCGATTTTCTCAGGTGGGGTAGAGCGGAGGCCAAATGGTTGTCCCGCTAGAAGGAGATGCTTCAAGACCAAAAAATTTCCTTAACTAGCGGCAATGACAAAAATACTACAGGCCATTGCAAAGCCGGTTTTTTCTGTCATCCTGAACGAAGTGACGTCGTGGACGTGGGATTCTTTATGGCCCGCAGTATTAATCGGGAGACTGCTCCCTGGGTTTAGCTTTATGTTTGGCAATAAGTTCTCGAACCGCTGGAACAAGTTCCAGAGGAACCTCCATGGTGGTTTGCGTCCGATCCTCAGAGGCCGCTTCGTCCTCCGCTACCGCTTCTGCCTCGGTTTGTGCCTCATAATGGGCCAAAACCCGGGTTACCCTGGCTTCATCCCATCCTGGCGGATACTTGCTTTTTTTCATTTTATTTTCCTTCGACGCCTCCGATAGGCGATTAAAGGCTTCCCCTTCAATTCATAGGCGGTAATGACAAAAATACTATTGGGTTTTGGATCGGGAACATAGATAATCCGCAAATAACGTCCGGATGAGGTCTGGCCAATTGCTACCCGGGAGCCTTCTTGCCCTGGCCGATCCTCTCCTGGCCTGCTCAGCACCTCTGCAATTTCATTCTCAGCTACGCCATGTTTAAGAATATGCGGTTGACCCGTTTCTGGGTCAAGATAAAAACGAATTTTCATCCCTCAGCCCTAAGTTTTATGCCCTCAAGACCCTAATCCACCCAGTAATTGGGCGCTTCTTTCATGATGATAACGTCGTGGACGTGTGATTCCTTGAGGCCCGCGGGGCTGATGCGCACGAATTTGGCCTTGGCCTGAAGTTCCTTGATGGTCCTGGCGCCCACGTAACCCATGCCGGACCGGAGGCCCCCCATGAGCTGGAAGACGACCTCCGCCAGTTTCCCCCGGGACGGCACCCGGCCCACAATGCCTTCGGGCACCAGTTTATTCTCCAGGTTGACGTCTTCCTGGCAATAGCGGTCCCGGCTGCCGGCCTTCATGGCCTCCACGGACCCCATGCCCCGGTAAATCTTGTAGCTGCGGCCCTGGAAGATTACGGTCTCCCCGGGGGATTCTTCGGTGCCGGCAAAGAGGCTGCCGATCATGATCACGTCGGCGCCCGCGGCCAGGGCCTTGGTTAGGTCGCCGGAGTACTTGATGCCGCCGTCGGCCACCAGGGGGATGTCCGCCGCCCGGGTCGCTTTGGCGCAGTCCATGATGGCGGTCAACTGAGGCACGCCTACCCCGGCGATCACCCGGGTGGTGCAGATGGAACCGGGACCCACCCCTACCTTGACCGCGTCGACCCCGGCCTTGATGAGGTCCCGGGCGCCTCCGGCGGTGGCGACGTTGCCGGCGATCAACTGTACGCCGGGGAAGTTCCGCCTGGTATCCTCCACGGTCTCGATCACCCGCCAAGAATGCCCATGTGCGGTATCGATAACGATGACATCCACGCCGGCCTTGATCAGAGCCTCAATGCGAGCCTCCCGGTCCGCCCCCACCCCGATGGCGGCCCCCACCCGCAGGCGGCCGAAGTCGTCTTTGCAAGATTGGGGATATTTACGGATCTTCTCGATATCCTTGATGGTGATAAGCCCGGTGAGGTTGCCGTCTTCGTCCACCACCAGGAGTTTTTCGATGCGGTATTTATGCAGCAAGGCCTTGGAATCCTCCAGGGTGATGCCCACCTGGGCGGTGACCAGGTGGTCTTTGGTCATCACCTCTTTGACCTTTTGCTCCAGGTTGGTTTCAAAGCGCAGGTCCCGGTTGGTGACGATGCCCACCAGTTTCTTGCCCTCCACCACCGGGATGCCGGAGATGCGGTAGCGTTCCATCAGTTGCAAGACATCGGCGATCCGGGCCTCGGGCCCGATGGTCACCGGGTCGATGATCATCCCGGACTCCGACTTTTTGACCTTTTCCGCCTCCAGGGCCTGGGCCTCGATGGTCATGTTGCGATGCAAAATACCGATACCGCCCTGGCGGGCCAAGGAGATGGCTGTGTCCGCTTCGGTGACCGTGTCCATGGCAGAACTAAGCAGCGGAATATTGAGGGATATGCTCCGGGTCAACCGGGTGCTGAGATCCGCTTCGCTGGGCAGCACCGAAGAGGCCCCCGGCAGCAGCAGCACATCATCGAAGGTAAACGCGTAGGGAATGGGATCTGGCGCCATAAGCTTTCCTTTACTACGGATTGGAGTTCTTGGTGATTAATCTTGGGCCACGGAAAAAAGGTGACATGCTTAATTATATGAATGAAATTGGGGCCAGCAAGTCGCCGGAAAAATAAATATAAATATTAACCAATTTCGGCGAATCCCGAAACCTAAAACTTGGCGGCCATCACCTGCAAAACTCCCTCCAGAAGCCCGGCGTCGATTACCGTCAGGGAATCTTGCCGGCAGACCTCGAGGATGGTCAGGACGATCAAGGCTCCCGCCACCATGACCCCGGCCTTGGCGGGTTCGAGGCCGGCCAAGCGGGCTCGCTCAGATTCGGGCAAACTGGCCAACAATTCCGCCAGGGCCGCTATTTGAGGCCGGGTTAAGACCAGATGGTTGACTTTATGGGCATCATATTGCCGTAACTGCAAGTGCATGGCCGCCAGCGTCGTGACCGCGCCGGCGGTACCCACCAGATGCGGGGCCGCGGGGAGGTGGGGCTTGATGGTCTCCTGGTAGAAAGCGCTCAGTTGGGCAGCCAGTTTATTTTTCAGGGCTGCCACCCTGGACGGCTGCGGCGGGTCGCCCAAGGGGGAGGCCTGGCTCAGGGTCAGAACCCCCAGAGGCAGGCTGGCCAAGATCGGGGCAAGGCCGGGCCGCACCAAGGCAAACTCGGAGCTGCCGCCGCCCACATCGAAGACCAGCACCGCCGGGGCCGCCAGCACGTTTGGGTTAAGTGCGGACAGCACCCCGGTAAGGGACAAACGGGCCTCTGCTTCCGGCGCCAGCACCTCCACGGTGAGTCCCAGAGAATTCCGAACCATATCCAGAAAGACCTGGCGGTTATTGCCCTGGCGGAGGGCCTGGGTGCCCACGGCCCGGTAGGCCTGCACGTCATGGGCCGCCATGACCTGCTTAAAGTCCTTCAGGGCCGCCAGGGTCCGGGCCAGGCCTTCCGGGTCCAATTCCCCAGTGGCGGCCAGCCCCTGCCCCAAACCGGTGATCTCGCGGCGGTGGAGAAGCACCCTGAACTTGCCGCCGGGCAGGGACTCGGCCACTGCCAGGCGCACGGTCAGGCTGCCAACGTCGATGGCGGCGAAATAGCGGAATAGAGAGGGCTCGGTCATCATTCAAATATTGTAATCGCTGTAGGGGCGGGTTTAAACCCCGCCCTCTATGGCGCAAGAAAAACGGGAAGCTGAAGAAGCAAGAGCGGATTATGCCTTGCCGCAATCAATCCTTTTCAAGGACAAAAATTTCCGGCAGGGTGCGGCTCTGTTCGCCGCAATCCAGACCGTAGCCCACCAGAAAGCCTTTTTCTATGGGAAAGCCCACGTAATCAAGGGGGACCTCCACTTCCCGGCGCTCTTTTTTGTCAATGAGGCAGCAGATTTTGACCGAGCGGGGCCGGTGGCTGGCCAGGTGACGTTTAAGGAAAGCCATGCTGAGACCTGTGTCGACAATATCCTCTACGATCAGGACATCCCGGTCCGTGAGAGATAGTTCCACGTCCTTGGTGATATGCACCTCGCCGGACGTGGTAGTGTCGGACCCGTAACTGCAAAGGCGCACAAAATCCACTTCCACGGAAAAAGGCAGGGCCCGCACCAGGTCGGCCATAAAAATGAACACCCCTTTCAGGACTCCCACCATGACCAGGTCCCGGCCGGTATAATCCCGGCCGATCTGCTCTCCCAGTTCCGCCACCCGCCGGGCAATAGCTTCTTTAGAGATGAGGCAACGCTTATTGGTACCCATGAATTCCCTCCCCACTGGACATAAAAATAAAGGAAGGGGAGGTCGTTGTCAAATCTTAGCGGAAGTTAGGGCGTGGCCACCGGAGCGGGAAACCGAGAGGTTGTGCCCAAGCGGAGCTTGGACGGAAAGTGGCGTTCCCAAGCCGGAGCTTGGGAACGAGGGCGTAAAACCAGGGCGTAAATCCGCCGAAAGCTACAATTTCCCTGGCCTGGGGGGAAGGGTAAGGGGGCTTTGGAAAGCCCCCTCTATATAAACTCTGCGAGTGTCTCAGTCACGGTCCAGGTTACTCAAAGTGTAGTGTAGACGCCATCGATCGTCCCCAGGCATGGACGACAGAGGCCGGCTATCCCACAAGAGATTATCGCAGAGGTTGCCTCAGAAAAGTTGGGTTTTCTTTTATACTCATTGCCAAAAGTTTTTTCTGCTTTACCCCTCACCCCGACTCTCCCCGGCAAGAGGAGAGGGGAATGAAGGAAAGAACTTTTGAGCTTCTTGCAAAATTGATAGACATTACGTGGTCGCAGGCTTTAGCCTACTTGAGCACAGGCTGGAAAGCCTGTGCTACTGGAGCGCTTTTCAGTTGGCGGCTTTTTCTTCGTAGAGCTCCCAGGATTGCTGAAAAGCGTGGTCAAAGGAGCGCTCCCGGACATAATCCCGGGCCAGCCGGCCCATCTCCTTTAAATTCTCGGGATCGGCAATCAGCTTCTCCACGGCCTGACGCAAGGCGGCTTCGTCATGCGCGGGGATAATGAGGCCGGTTTGGCCGGGGAGGACATTTTCCCGGGGACCCCCTGAATCGGTGACAATCACGGGCAGGCCCGAAGCCTGGGCCTCCAACACCACGTTGCCAAAGGTATCCGTGGCGCTGGGAAAGAGGAACAGGTCACAGGAAGCATAGACCTCCGCCAGGTCTTCCCCTTCGAGGTAGCCGGTAAACAGGCAGGGAGTGTCCGCTAAATCCTGGCGCATCTCTTCCAGATAAGGACCGTCGCCCACCACCACCAGGTGGAGATCGGCATGGGTCTGGGTCAAAGTCTTGAAGGCGCGCCCCAAGAGCTCCAGGTCCTTTTCTTTGGAGACCCGGCCCACATAGAGGAGCTTCGTGCCCTCCGCCAGGTGATAACGGCTTTGCAGGAAGCCGTTGCGTTTGTCCGGATTGAAGCGCTGGACATCGACTCCCCGGGGATAGACCTTCATTTTATCAGGGTTAATGCCTTTGGCGGCCAGTTCCTCGGCCGTGCTCCGGGAGGGCACATAGACCACATCCATCTGGTTATAAAACCAGACGATGTACTTCCACATCAGGTCAACCATGATGCCGTCATCCGTGAGGTACTGGGCATACTGGGGAAGCGCGGTGTGATAGGTGCCCCAAATGGGGAGTTGCAGCATGCGGGCCACGGCCAGGGCGGTGAGTCCCATGGGGCCCGGCGTGGCGGCCTTAATATGGGTAAAATTGTTTTTATAGCAATAATTGAGGATCTCCAAAACCGGCGGATGAAAGAGTTTCTGCTCCTTATACTCCGGCAAGTGAAAGACCCCGATGGGGGTGAAGCTCTTGACGCCTTTTTGGTGCGCATGCCCGGCTTTGTCACAGGTGATGATGGTGTATTTTTTGTTGGCCTGCACCGCGGCTTCAACCTGGCGCTGCAACGTGAGGCCCACCCCGTTGATTTCATAGAAAGTGTCGGTGAAATGGGCCAGCTTGATGCGGTCCGACTGAGGGACCCGGGAATGCTTGCCTTCTAAGAAGCGGTCGACGATCTCCTGGCCCAGTTGCCGGTCCCCGGCAAAGGAAGTGTAGGCGGCGAAGTAAGGTGACAATCCCATGTAGACCAGCCCGCTGGAAGTAATGGAATTCACTAATTCAATAAAATGGGCACCCGTTAAGGCCTTGCGGAAACTCTTGTTGAATTGCTTTAAAATATTCACCGAAACCATATTGATGATCTCATACCATTTATTCTCCGTGCCGCCATTCAATTCTATACACGGGATCTTCGCAACTTCGTCGGTAATTAAGGATATGATGGAATCATCTTTGGGGGTGCATTTAACCATATTGCGAATTTTGTTACCGATATAATACAACGTAGAAAAACCCGCTTTCTGCTCGAAATTCGAATCTAGTATTCTTTCAAAAACTTGAGAAAAAATATTGGAATAAGAATGGTTGTCACCCAACTTGTATTTACTTTTATAAAACTGATAGGCAATGCTGTAGATGTTATAGGCCAGGGTTAAGGGGGTGGAGGCCTGGCCGCGGATTTCCGCCCGGCCCTGGTTCAGTCCCCGGAAATACTCGGTGAGATTAGGCGCCATTTCCACTTCGGTAAACATCCGGGCAATATTGATGGAGCTGTGATCGTCGGACCCCCCGGTGAAATTCTTTTCCCAAGGGTTGGGAAACGGCGGGGTCAGCTTGTAGGTCTCCATCATTTTATCCATATCAGCGGGGGAGAGAATGGACAAAATAATCTTTAGCCAATCATTCAAACGGGCATCCCGCGCCCCATTCAGTTCGAAGTTTTTGAACAACAGGAGCAGCTGCTCGAAATGGGCCAGGGTAAGGCGATTATTCACCGCCCAGATGGGATGGGCCAGGGTGTGGGTAATCTCTTCTTCATTGAGATAAGCCACCAGATCAAAGATGTTGGTCCGGGCTTTCTGGATATCCGCATGTTGCCGTTCATCGATCTGATACACCGGGATGTGCACCTTACAGCCGTCCGGGAAATAACTGGTCACTTCCTCGCTGATGAAGGTATCGGGCAGATGGCAGATTTCCAGAACACCCTGGATGGTGTTGTGGTCGGTAATGGTGACCGCGGTCATGCCTTTTTCTTTGGCAATGCGATAGATCGCCAACGGTTCCGTGTAGCATTCCTGGCAGCCCAATTTTTGCAACACCCATTGAGACGGCCGCGTGGAATATTTGGAATGGACATGCAAGTCGATCTTCATGGTCCCTCCTGCTGGTCAAGTGACTGATAAATTAGTTGATTAATATAGTTTCCCCAGCCCGCACTTTATCTCCCGGTTGGACCACGACCTGCATGCCAGCGACTTGCGGCACCACCAGATCCACCTGAGAGCCGATGCGGATCATGCCGAAGGTGACGCCTTTTTCCAGAAGTTGCCCAACCCGGACATAACTGTCGATGCCCCGGACGCTTTTGCCGGCAATTTGCACGACGTAATAGGGCAGTGCTTTTTCTTTGAATTTGCCCCAGAGCCTGGTCACCGTCCTCTCGTTGCTTAAAATGTGCAGGGAGTTCGTATAGAAGGGCGGGCGGCGCAAGAGGGTGCGCCAATGCATGGAGGCCATGCAGCGGTTTTTAAACAGAGGCGGGTGATGATGGACGAACTCAACGCGGCCGGCCAGGGGGACCCGGTTATAATGGACGCTGAAGGGGCTCATAAAGATGCCCACCAGGATCTTGGGCAGGGCCAGGTCTTCCCGCACGATATCCGCGACCCGGGCCTGCACCCCCTGCTTGATGGTGATGACGTCTTGTTCGGGGGCGATCCCTTTGACATAGACCACGGTGCCGTCGGCCGGGCTCACGATGTTTTCACCCAGCGGTGCCACCCGGTCGGGGTTGCGAAAAAACCAGACGTAACGCCAATAAAGGAAACCAGCCAGGATGAGGGTCCCGGTGATGAGCAACCCCGGAATCATAGGAGTTTCTTGCCAAAGGCGGCGTCCTTGACACGGACAAGGGCCACCCCGGAGGAAAAGGGGAAATTGATCAGCTCAAAATGGTCTTCCTGCTTGTTGAGGAAGTTCAGCCATTTTTTGACGCCCGCGTGTTTGATCAGTTCCCGGATATAGATGTTGGTGTCATGGAGAAAGATGTAGGTATTCTTGTGGGATTGCTCCAAGACCTGCAGGAAGTCGTATTTAACATCTTTAAAGGCATGGCTGCCATCGATGAAGGCCAGATCAATGGGAGGCAGGTTGAAGCTGGGATACGCCGGAAAGAATTCATCACTGCGCCGGCGGTGGTGGGTGACAATATTTTCCAGCCCGAAGCGTTGAAAGTGGCGCTGCACCTGGTCCGCATCACTCCACATGCCGCGCCCGCCGATGGTATGCAGGGGACCGTCCTTGATCAAGGAGTAGGCAGGATCGATAAAGGTGAGCATCCCCCTGGCGTTGTCTTTGAGCCCCAGAGCCAGACAGACGACGCTGTAACCGTAGCCGGAGCCGATGACTACGATATGCTTGGGTTTGAGAGCCCGCACGACGCCATAATAAATAAAACCAAAGCCTAAATTGAGCTTTTTACTATTTTCATTATGTCCAAAAGGTTTGGCAAATTGAAAAACATCCCGAAGCAGGTCTTCATTTAAACTGAAGTACTCTTTTTTCTGTCCAACCCCATTCTCACTAGATTCTTTATGTTTGGTCTTGAGATTCATAAAGTTCATTATGCTCCCCTTTGTACAGAGAAAATAACACCCTTAATATTACTTAAATCGTTGTTGCCTGAACTAGCCTGACATTCTTTAGACAATACTTACAACAGTTGTATTTCAAAAAAATGTTTATCTGGTTATTTTTTGGTTATGGGGATACGGGGATTTGTGAGGCGATTCGGGCCAGTCTTATGGCGAGGTGAGGCGGTGCGGCAAATGCTGCTGGGAGGCTCGTGGATCTCCTCCCTAAGCGAGGTCGCCAGGACCTGTATAATCTATTGGTGTAGTTAGTTTGGTGGTACAATAAATCGGGATAATTGCATCACTGCGGGGAAGAGAATAAAGGATCGGCCGGTCCGATATGACCTTGCCAAGCAGCAGTTTAAACCCCATTATGTATAAAGAGTAATTGCCCGGATCGCTGGCTCATCTCCATCGAAGGCGGAACGAACGCCTGTCGATTCTTTGAGGGCGGGCGGCTGGCGGGTTTGAGGGAAGCAATCGCCTTTTCTTGAAAAGATGCTTCGAGGAGCCTGCAAAACGACTGTTTGTCATCCTGAGCGCAGCGAAGGATCTCATGCCTTTTGAGATTCTTCGGTCGCTTTGCTCTCTCAGAATGACAGGGATATGAACGTTGGAAGAGAATTAAAAAAGGATGGACATGGCATCTGAGCCTGGAATCGAAGAATTGACGGACCACCAAAACCAGACGGCCTATTTCGGCTATCGCCAGGTGAGTGCGGCGGAAAAAGGCAAACTGGTGCACCAGCACTTCGACACGGTGGCTCGAAGATACGACTTGCTGAATAGCCTCCTGAGTTTCGGGATGCACCACCTCTGGAAACGGGCCGCGGTGCGGATGATGGGCTTAAAACCCGGGGACCGGGTCATCGACGTCTGCGGTGGCACCGCCGACCTGGCTATCCGGGCCGCGCGCCTCATCGGCAGCAGCGGGCGAGTGACCGTTTATGACATCAACTGGGCCATGATGGCCGCGGGGTGGCCCAAAGTGGTCAAATCTAACCTGGCGCCCCGCATCAACTATATCCAGGGGGATGCCGAGCTAGTGTCCTGCCCGGATGCGAGCTTTGACGCGGCCATGGTGGGGTTCGGCATTCGCAACCTGACCCGCCCCGAGGTGGGTTTTCAAGAAATTTTCCGGGTCTTGAAGCCGGGCGGGACCATGATGTGCCTGGAGTTCTCCAAGCCCAAGACCGCCTGGTTCCGTTGGCTCTACGACCTTTACTCGTTTTATATCATGCCCGCCATGGGCAAAATTATGGTAGGGTCCTGGGAGGCCTACACCTATCTCCCGGAGTCCATCCGCATGTTCTCCCAACCCGAAGAATTGACTGCGACCCTGGAGGAAATCGGTTTTACCCAGGTCCGGTACCGCCGTCTGACCAACGGTATCGCGGTGATCTACCTGGGGGTAAAGCCATGAAAATCAACTGGGCTGAACGCTTGATGGTCAACAGCCCCGTCCGGATTATGGTCCAGCGCCTGATCATTAAGTGGATCAAGGGGGTAACCAGGATCGCACCCGAGGCCCGAGTCCTGGAAATAGGCTGCGGCCGGGGCGCCGGGGCCTGTATGATTGCCGAAGAGTTTAATCCGGCCATGCTGCACGCCTTCGACCTCGATCACCAGATGATTCTCATGGCCGGGCGCTATCTGAAGCCTGCACACAAAGAAAAAATTTCCCTCTACGTGGGGGATGCGCTCAGGCTGCCGTATCGAGACGGAGTTCTGGACGCAGTGTTCGGCTTCGGGGTGCTGCACCATCTACCGGATTGGCAGGGCGGCCTGAAGGAAATCGCCCGGGTCTTAAAGCCTGGAGGCATCTATTTCCTGGAGGAGTTTTATCCTCAGCTCTACCAGAACTTTGTGGCCCGGCGCATCTTCCTGCACCCGGAACACAACCGCTTTTACAGCCACGACCTGCATCAGGCCCTGACCGACGAGGGCTTCAGGATTCAGGGCCGCCTGGAGCAAAAAATGTTTGGTATCCTGGCGGTGGCCGTGAAGAGGGGGTTAGGGGTTAGACAGTGCGCCTGAAAATCTCTGATTTTGCGGAAAGTTGACCGCTATCTTAAGGGGAAGAACCATGAAGGCGATTCGCGTCCATGCATACGGCGATCCGGAAGTTATGGGTCTGGAAACTGTTGCCGAGCCCGAACCTGGGGCCGGGCAGGTATTGGTGCGGGTTTACGCCGTTGGGGTGAATCCGGTGGAGACCTATATCCGGTCCGGCATTTACCCCCAAGGTGCGCCCTTGCCCTATACGCCGGGCACCGATGCCGCGGGCGTGGTGGAGGCAGTGGGCGTCGGGGTGAGCCGGGTGGAATTGGGCGACCGGGTCTATACCTCCCATAGCGAGAGCGGCACGTATGCCGAAAAGGCCCTGTGCCAGGAGTCCCAGGTCCATCCTTTGCCGGAAGGCGTCTCTTTTGAGCAGGGGGCCGGGGTCACGGTGCCCTATGCGGCGGCCTACCGCGCCTTGTTCCAACGGGCTCGGGCCATGGCGGGCGAGGTGGTGCTGGTCCACGGCGCCAGCGGCGGGGTGGGCGTGGCTGCGGTGCAGTTGGGGGCCGCGTTCGGCCTGACCGTCATCGGCACCGCAGGCACCGAGGAGGGCCGGACCCTCACCACGGTGCAGGGAGCCCAGCACGTCCTGGACCATCATGATCCCGACCATTATAAGCAAGCCCTGGCCCTCACCGAGGAGCGCGGCGTCGATATTATCCTGGAGATGCTGGCCAAGGAGAACCTGGGAGATGACCTGAAAATCCTGGCCAACGGCGGCCGCGTGGTGGTCATCGGCACCCGGGGCACGGTAACCATCGACCCCCGGGACACCATCGCCAAAGAGACCAGCATCCTGGGCATGTATATCTGGAACGCGAGTGAAAAAGAGACCGCCAGCATTCACGCCGCACTGGGGGCCGGCCTGGCCAATGGCACTTTGCGACCCATCATCGGCAAAAAACTGCCCCTGTGCGAGGCCGCCCGGGCTCACCACGAAGTCATAGAAGCCAAGGCCTACGGTAAGATCGTGCTGATTCCTTGAAAAGTGGGGGAAGGTCGGGTATTTTCATATTTTCAATAAGTTTGCCCGCCTCCCCTCACCCCCCTTATCTGTCAAGCTCCCGCGGCCGGTTGTTGGTTGTTGACACTGCTTGAGAAGCACTTATCCTTGTTTAAAATACGTAAAAAACTCAGGCCCGTTTAGGGCTTCAAGGCCTCTCAAGGTGCGCGGTTGCGACAGACAACCTTTCAGCTCAAGCCGGTGCCGCCGTTTCGTCTGGATCTGACCGTCTGGGTGCTGCGGCGTCGTTCCCACAATCTGGTGGATCGCTGGGATGGCCAGACTTACCGGCGGGTTCTCGTGGTGCAGGATCAAGCGGTAGAGGTGGCGGTTACCCAAACCGGTCCGGCGGAGTCGCCGCTGCTCTTGGTTAAGGCCGGCCATACCCATTCCCCTAAGGATTTAAGCGCAGTTCTGACTCCCCTCCTGGTCAAGATGCTGGGGTTGAGCGCGGACCTGGCAGACTTTTATCGCCTGGCCGGAGCGGATGCGCTGCTGGGGCCTTTGGTGGCGCGCTTTCGCGGCTTTAAGCCACCCCGGTTTCCTTCGGTCTTTGAAGCCCTGGTCAACGCCATTGCCGGCCAACAGATTAGCCTGACCTTGGCGATTCACCTCCTTAACCGGCTGGCTGGCGCGTATGGGCCGGTCTTTCCGGGAGCAGGGGAACCGCTCCACGCTTTCCCGGGGCCGAGAGATTTGGCCAATCTTACGCCGGAAGCTTTCCGCGCTTTAGGTTTTAGCCATAGCAAGGGGAGAGCCATCATCGAGATAGCCCGGGGCCTGACTGCTGGCAGCCTTGACCTGGAAGACCTGGAGAAGATGGAGGAAGCCGAAGCGGTGACTCGATTGATTGGCCTTAAAGGGGTGGGACGCTGGTCGGCGGAATATGTGCTGCTTAGGGGCTTGGGACACTGGTCCGTTTTTCCCGGGGACGACGTGGGGGCGCGCCGTTATCTTGAGAACTGGCTGCAGCAAGATGAGCCCCTGGACTATGAGGGGGTGCACCGCGTCTTAGCAGGCTTGCAGCCTTACGGTGGGCTCATCTATTTCCACTCTCTCTTGAGCGGCCTGGCCGAGGAAGGGCGCCTCTCCTGAGGGCTCCGGCCCTGGAGATCGCTTGGGAGTCGGGAATTCCTTACCGGGGCTATTCCCAGTTCAGGGTCTGGAGATCGCTTAAGCTGCGGTAATCAGTGAGGTCGTGGTGGATGGGGGTAACGGTGACATAGCCCTGGCCGAGGGCGCCGTAGTCCGTGTCCAAATCGGGCTCCTGGCGTGCATGGATTTCCGCCAGCCAGTAGTAGACATGCCGCCGGGGGTCTACCCGGCGTTCGAAGTGTTCCACCAGAGGGCCGGTGTCCTGGCGGGTAATCCTGACCCCTTTGACCTGGTCCCGGGGCAGGGCCGGTAAGTTGACGTTGAGACAGGTGCCGTTGGTCCAACATGAACAACCCTGGAACTGCGCAAGCAAGTCCCGGGCCAGGCGGGCGCCGGTGGTAAAGTCGGCGTTTATGTCGTAGGAGTTCAAGGAAAAGGCAACCCCCTTCACCCCCAGGATGGAGGCCTCGGTGGCCGCGGACACGGTGCCGGAATAGAGCACGTTGATGCCCACGTTGGGGCCTGCATTAATGCCTGAGACCACCAGTTCCGGGAGCGCCGGGAGCAGCTCCGCTATGGCAATCTTGACGCAGTCGGCGGGAGTGCCGCTCACCGCCCAACCCTCGACGCCGCCGTTGATGGACACCTCTTTCACCCGAAGCGGGGTAATGAGGCTGATGGAGTGCCCGACGGCGCTCTGTTCGCTTTCCGGGGCCACCACCGTCACCTCCCCGAGGTTCTTCAGTTCCCGGTAGAGGGCTGCCAGCCCTGGGGCGTAAATGCCGTCATCGTTGGTTAAAAGTATGTTCAAGGGGTGCTCTCCGGATAGCGGGTTTGGCACAGTCAGGTAAGGCTAAAATCGTAAGTTTGAAAACCCCCCTAAATCCCCCTTTTACAAAGGGGGACTTAAAGGCCTTTCTTCAGGATGGACGTCTGTTCGACGTCGAAAAGTTTTTGCTTTTTTACCCCTCACTCTGACCCTTCAAGGGAAGAGGGATTGCAGGGAGGAGCTTCTGGCGAGAGGAATAAATTATAACTTAAATCTTCTGCTATTGCTTGCCTTTGGGGTTCTCGGCTTGCTCTGGGGCCGGTGCGGTTTTTTTGGCCGTAGCCGTCAAGCGGCCCATTTCGGCCTGCCATTGGCGGAACGGCGCCTGGGGGATCACGGCCGTCACGGCTTTATCCCCCACCTTTGCCACCACCTTGAGATCGGTCTTCCCGGGGGGGCCAATCTCCTCAAGATGCAGGAGGGGTTTGCCCGCCTGATCCAGGAGTTCCACGCTATAGGCCGGGGCGACGGCGGCGGCGGCGGGCTTGGGCAGGAATTTCTTAGCTTCCAGCTTCTGGAAATTCCACAGGGCCATCTCCAGGCGCGCCGCGGGCTGCTTCGTGGCCATCTGGTCCGGTCCGCTAATCTGCCAGGTTTCCTGGTCTTTCTTGGCGGTCCAGGTCTTGCCGGGCGGCCCCCACTTGATCTGATGCACCTGGGGGATGGCTCCGGCCCAGACGCGGTGGTCTTCTAGCGAACTCAGGCCCTTGGCGATATCGACGGGCAGGGCCGCCTCCACCAGCACGATGGGGCCGCCCGCCCCTTTGCGGGCATAGGCCGCCTCGCCAAGCTTGGGGCCTAACGAGAGAGTCTGATTGCCCGCGGGCGTGACTACGGTGATCTCGGTCATCAGAGGGGGAACCAGTCCCAGGGGTTTGAGATTCTTGGGCGGGGGCTCGAGAAAATTTTTGGCCTGGGATAGGTGCAGATCCCGCAGGAGTTTCTCCACGTTATCGCCCCGGACCTTAAAGTCGGGCCGCCCCACCCAGCGCCAGGTCTGGGGACCGGACTTCTCCAGGTTTACCACGGTCTTGCCGGTGACGATCTTCAGGCCCTTGACATCGCCTTTGATGAAGGCCAGCAGGGTTTTGTCCCGTAAGGCCAGAACCTGGCGGTCCAGGGAGTCTTTGCTGCCCTGGGTGACCATGAGCAGGTGGGGGTCCTGGTCGGCGAGGACGTAATAATTCTGGTCGCCCGGGACCTTGGCGCCGATCACCAATTGGTGCGGGTTCCCTTGGGCGGTGAATTTAACCACCAGGGACGGCTTATCCAACCCATAGGGCTTGAGGTCCTTTTCCACCCCTAAATCCCGTTCCTTTTTGAGCCCGGCCAGAGTGGTGAGCATATTGTCCACGATGGTTTGATCGGCCTTGGTGGTTATGGGGGCGGTGAGGAACCACTCTTTGTCCTTTTTGACCAGGCGGACCTCGCCCGCGCCCCGGATCAGGGTCAGGTCGGTGATCTCGGGTTGGGTGAGGTGAAAGACCTTTTTGGCCTGTTCCTCTTGGGTGAGATGTTTTTCCTGCCGCCAATGAAGACCGAAATAGGCGCCGGCCAGGACCAGGAAGATCACCAGATAGGGGAGCAACCGCCGGGGACTCATCGCCTTGCCCTCCGCCGCCGGCGGTAGGCCCAGATGCCGGCCGCCAGTATGATCACCGGGGCCCAGACCAGGCTGGCGAGAAGCAGCCACCAGGCCTGATAACCCCTGAGGGTCAAGAGTTGGGCCTTGCCGGTGGTGCGCACCGTGATCTGCCCCATGGCCTGGGCCAGAAAGTTGGCGGTGTTAAGAAAAAGGTCGCCGTTGCCGAAGAGGTTGAAGAACGAGTTGGCCGCGAAGTCCACATCCCCGAAGACTATCATATAGGTCTTGGACTCGGCTGGCGGTTCCGGCTTTGGAGCCGGGGCCGGCTTCTGGTCTGTGCCGCCGGGCTGAGGCTGATTGGGCTTGGGAGGGGCGGGTTTGATTTCCGCCTGGACCGCTAGGCTAAAAGGCCCTTTCTTATCGGTTACGGCATCAAACGCGGCTCTTTCGGTCTTGATCCATTCCTTCCCCAGCTTTTCGTAACTGGTGGACATGGTGGTGGCCAGGGGTAAAAGGGTGATGTCCTGCCGTTCCTTCAGGAAAAGCGGCCGGGCCATGGGGTAGATAGTGACGATGTTTTTAAAATCCTGGGTGATCTTGGAGGGACCGTACTGAGAGACGATAGGCATGACCGCACTTAAGCCCAGGGATTGGCTTACCTGGTTGACGTCCAGGATGAGGCCGTTATCCAGGTCCACGCCGTAGCCCGCCAGAAAGTCTTTAAGGCCGCCGTCTTCAAAGGCCTCCAGCATGACCAGCAGCCGGCCGCCATGCTCAAGGAACGACTTTAAAGACTGCACCTCGGTGCTCATCAGGGGCTTTTTGGGTCCGGCGATGACGACCACGGCCGCATCCGGGGGGATCGCGCCCCGGGTCAGCAGGTTAAAGGGCTCAACCTCGTAACCTTCGTTGTCCAGGGCCTTTTTCGCCACCTGGAAGCCCCCGGGTTTGGGGTCATTCAGATCCCGCTCGCCGTGGCCCGCGAGGAAATAAACCTTTTTGCGCTCGAGCTTCAAGACCTTGCGCAGGGCGTTAGTGATGGCGTTTTCATCAGGCTGATCAGCCATCTGGTGCCGTCCCTGATAGTCCAGAAGGACATTCCCGGCATAGCGATAGCCCGCCTGTTGGGCCTTGAGGGGGTCTTTCTCCGGGTCCACAAAATGGTAACTGACTTGGGGATTGTTGAAGGCGTAAAGCTGCACGATCTCTTTGGCGGTTTGGCGTTCGCCTGCGCCCTCGGGCAAAAAGACCGTCAGGGTCAGCGGCTTGGTGATGTCCTTCAACAGGGCCTTACTGACCGGGGACAGGGACTGGGTCTGTTCTTTGGTAACGTCCCAACGAAGGGGGTGCCAGTTGGCCAACAGGGAGGCCAAAAGCAGGATGCCCACCACCAGCAGGACCGACAAGGCGGAGCCGGCCCCATACAGCACTTGGCGTTTTTTGAATGGATTACCCCAACTCACGGTTATGCTCTCCAGCGCCGAGATTCCAACTGTCTCTTGGTGAGAAAGAGGAAGAAATAGATGAAACTCAGGCAGTATACCAGGTCACGAGTATCGATGACCCCCCGGGTGAAGTTCTCGTAATGGTCCAAAAGCGACAGGTACTTGACGACCGGCCCCAGGCTGCCGGCGCCCAGTTCCTGGACCCAGCCGATGATCCAGAAAAGGAGGAGCAGGGCAAAGGCCACCACTCCGGCCACGATCTGATTTTCGGTGAGGCTGGAGGCAAACAGTCCCAGCGACAGGCAGGCCCCGCCTAATAGGACCATCCCCAGGTAACCGGCGCCGAGAGCCCCCCAATCCAGCCGGGTAACCAGGCCAAAGACCGCGGCGTAACTGACGGTAACGGCCAGTAAAATAAGGTAAATCAGCAGGGCGGCGCCGAATTTGCCCGAGATCACCGCCCAGTCCGTCAAGGGGTAAGTGAATAAGAGTTCGGCGGTGCCCGAGCGCTTCTCTTCGGCCAAGAGGCGCATGGTGACGAAGGGCACCAGAAACAGCAGGATAATGCCCAGGACCGCAAACAGGGGCCGGAAGACCATCTGCTGGGGATTGAGTTGGGCCGCAATCTGGGGATTGCCGGCCTGCTGGGCCGCCTGGAAGCTGATGATGTTGTAATAGATGATGTTGGTGTAGAAAAAATATCCCGCCAGGAGCAGAAAGAAAAACCCCGTAATATAGAAAATGGGGGTGGCGAAATAGATCGTCAATTCTTTCCGCACCACCGCCAGCCAACCTCTAAGCTGCTTCATGATCTTCTTCCGTGACCAGATTGAGGAACACTTCTTCCAGGGTGAACTCCTGGGTCTTCATCTCCAGGAGGTCCCAGCCTTGGGCCACCACCAGACGGGCCAACTCGGGTCTGAGCTCGTGACTGAGGTCGGCCTCCACCAGGAATTTATGGTCGCCTTGGCTGAGGACCCGGTTCACCCCCGAGATTTTTCGTAAGGCCGCTTCCACCTCAACCGGAGGCCCGCCCACTGTCAGCAGCACCCGGGAATCATGGCCCAACTGCCGGGAGAGGTTTTCCGGGCGGTCGCTGGCTACGATCTGGCCCCGGTTGATGATGATCACCCGGTCGCAGAGTTGGCTGACTTCGGGCAGGATGTGGCTGCTGAGCATGACGGTGTGGTCGCCCTCCAGGTTCTTGATCATCTGGCGGATTTCCACGATCTGGGAAGGGTCCAGGCCTATGGTGGGCTCATCCAGGATGAGCACCGGCGGTTGGTTTAAAAGGGCCTGGGCCAGCCCTAAGCGCTGACGAAAGCCCTTGGAAAGCGCCGCGACCAGGGTGTGGCGGACTTCTTCCAGACCGCAGGACGCCACCACCCGGTCAATTTCGCGTTTTTCCTCTTTGGCCGCAACACCTTTGGCCCGGGCGGCAAATCCCAGGAATTGCGTCACCGTGAGGTCGGGATAAATCGAGACGTTCTCGGGCACGTACCCAAGAGAACGCCGGACGGCCAACGATTCGGTGACGCAGTCGAACCCGTTGATCCGGGCCGTGCCCGCGGAGGGGGCCAGAAATCCCGCCAGGATCTTCAAGGTCGTGGTTTTGCCGGCGCCGTTGGGACCCAAAAAACCCACAATCTCACCGGCTGCCACCTGGAAATCGAGGCGGCTGACGGCCAGATGAGGACCGTAATACTTGGTCAGATCCTGAACTTCAATCATGGTTTCCATGTTTAATACCGTTTTCGGTTTCAGTTTTCGGTTAAAAGAAAACGCCGTAGGGCGGGCGTCCTCGCCCGCCGATTGCAGCGACATAGGGCGTCCCGTGGCCGCCATCAATCGGCGTGCACGCCATGTATATTTACGCTATTCCCGGGGCCAGCCACTTTCCCTCGGCCGTTCAACAATCATATCCCCGCCGCCGCTTTAAAGGCCGCCACGGTTTGGGCCAGGCCATCGGATAGGATGGTCTTGGGCTGCCAGCCCAGCTCTTTTTGGGCCAGGGTGCTGTCCAGCACGCTGCGGCGCTGTTCTCCGGGCTTGGCCGGGCCGTGCACCGGTCCCAGGGGAGAGTCCATGATTTCCTGGAGCTTGAGGTAAATGGTGACAATATCGGTTTCTTTGCCGGTGCCGACGTTGAAGGTCCCGGCTTTGGGGTAGTCCAGGGCCAGCAGGTTGGCGGCCACGATATCCCCCACAAAGACGAAGTCCCGGGTCTGCAAACCGTCGCCGTTAATCCGGGGCTGCTGCCCGGCCAGCAATTTTTCAATGAAGATGGCCACCACGCCGGCTTCTCCCTGGCCGTTCTGGCGGGGTCCGAAGACATTGGCGTAGCGCAGGCAGATGGGGATAATGCCGTGTTCCGCCTGGTAGAAATGCAGATAATGCTCCACCGCCATCTTGGCGATGCCGTAGGGAGCCTCGGGTTGGGCCCGGTCTTCCTCCCGGGCCGGCAGTGGGGCTGCATTGCCGTACATAGCGCCGCCGGTAGATGCGAAGATGATTCTCTCTACCCGGGCCTGGGCCGCAGCCTGAAAGAGGTTCAAAGACCCCAGGATATTTTCCTGGGCATCTTTAACCGGATCACTCACCGACACCTGGACGCTCATCTGGGCGGCGTGGTGCACGATTACGTGGGGCTTTAAGCGGCGAATGAGGTCGGCGGTTTCCGGGGATTTGATGTCATAAGGATAGAACTGCGCCGCGGCCGGCACATGTTCGGCCTTGCCCGTGCTCAAGTTGTCCACGACCGTTACCTCGTGGCCGGTGGCGACCAGTTGGTCCGCAACGTGGGAGGCGATGAAGCCGGCTCCACCGGTAACCAGAATCCGTTTTGGCGAGTGCATAGGTCTCCCTTCTCAGTCTAATTTTTTATATTAACTAATTTTTCTCCCTAGATGCAATTATTTCGCGGCCTCACCGCAGACGGCAGCCTGAAAAGAATTTAGGTGAACTTTGCATCTTCCCCTGATATTATGCGGTTTAAAGTTTAAGCGATATTAATTGAATCTTTGTGATCATGCTCTTGGAGCA
Organism: Desulfobaccales bacterium; assembly: GCA_041648175.1. Taxonomy (NCBI): domain Bacteria; kingdom Pseudomonadati; phylum Thermodesulfobacteriota; class Desulfobaccia; order Desulfobaccales; species Desulfobaccales bacterium. Next base: position 29,977 of record JBAZPO010000010.1, read on the forward strand.
ATTGGTATCAAAAGGGATTTGAAAGGAGGGGGGATATGGTTCTGAGGGCCCGGATTGGGGGAGTAATGCTGGGTTTGGTCCTCTTGACAGCGCCGGGGGCGGCCAGTGCCGCTGAGACCAAAGGCGAGACCAAAGCCGCGATCAAAACCGAAACCAAAGCAGCGACCAATGGCGAGACCAAAGCCACGACCAAGGTGCTCACCCTGCAAGAACTTGTCGTCATGGCCTTGAATTACAGTCCGCAAGTCAAGGCTACCAAAAGTGAAGTGACCCTGGCAAAAGAACAAAAGAACGAAGTGCACGGCTACCGTTATCCGCAGTTCGATGCCGTGGCCCTGGGCGGCGTGGTACCCAATGCCCGGCGGGGCCAGGTGCGCCAGGTCGGCGAAAACAAGACCCTGTTCTATCCTGATCCCGCAGGCAAGATCCACGGTATGAACGTGTTCGGCAATCTGACGTTTACGCTCATGCAGCCTCTTTATACCTTCGGCAAAATCGCCTATCGGGAAGAAGCCGCGGGCAAAAACGTTTTGGTCAAAAAAGCCGGGGTCGACCTCAAGAAAGGCGAGGTCATGCTTAATGTGTCCCAGGCGTATTACGGCCTCATCCTGGCTACTCAGGGCAGGGATGCGGTGAATGATGCCCGTACTTATTTGAAGGATACCCGGACGCGGATAACTCGCCTCATGCAGATCAACTCGGCCAACGTCAAGGAAAGCGATCAGTACCGACTGGCCATGTACGAGGGCGGGGTGGAGAAATTTGCAGCCCAGGCGGAGGAAGGGTCTAAGGTGGCTTATCAGGCCTTAAAAGCCCAGATCGGCTACGGGGAAAATCAGGATTTGCAGGTACCCCAGGAACTCCCGGCCCCCACAGCCCCCGCCGATTTGAACCACTACATCCGCACGGCCTTAGAACTGCGGCCGGAATTCACCCAGCTCAAGCATGGTCTGAAGGCCCGGCAGTTGCTGGTGGATGCGGCCAAGGCCGACCGCCTGCCGTCTTTCTTCTTCGCGGTTTTGGGCCAGGTGGCCGGAGCCCCGGGCCGGGATTACAACCCCGACCCTTATACCAACGACTACTTTAACGGCATCGGCGCCTTGCCCGCGGTGGGGGCCCAGTGGCACTTTGATTTCGGCATTCTGAAAGCCAAGGTCGGTGAGGCCAAAGCGGAACTTGATCAGTTGCAGCACACTGAAAAGACCGCGCTCATGGGCATCCCGGTGGAAGTGGCCAAGGATTACGGCAAGGTCCAGGAAAATTATAAAGGTTCTCAAGGGTTGGAGAAGGCTTATATCAACGCCCGGCGCTGGATGGTCACCTCGTTCAGCAACTTTGATATGGGGCTGGGGTCAATGGATGACATCTTCCAGGCCTTCGAGCGCTACGGGTCCTTCCGGGGCGAATACCTCCAATCCCTGTTTGACTACAACATGGCCGTGGTCGAACTGGACAAATCCAGTGGCGCGTATATCAGAAAGTTACCGGCTGAGAGCAAACCCGAGAAAGACATCACTTCGCGCCTGAATGTCAAGCCTGCCAGCGCTCCGGATACCGGCAAGACCAAATAGATTTTCCCTTATATCAGCAACAAAACCAGGGCAGGCCAAAGGGCCTGCCCTTTTGGTGTTCCCAGGGTGCACCACAACTTTGTACAAATCTTATAGTCAATCTAGACAAATATTTTATTATCTTGATAAAAAGAATATTTTATTGTTAGTATCATTTCAAGATATTCCGGAGCAAACTCTCCCGAGATATTACCGTGCGAAGGCGCAATAATATTCAATCAAGTCAAGACATCCCCGCACTAATCTCCGACCCATGCATTACCTGTATAGAGCCCTGACTATTATAATTTCGGTTATCCTTGCCACTTTCTGTGCCGAAATATTTTTAACTTTTAAGAATTACTTTAGGGCTGATTATAATAAATTGAGAATGCAAAAAGCCCAGGAAAGGAGACTCCCCTATGACTGTCGGACAGTTCTTGGGGTGGTTCAAGACCTAAAGAAGGAAGGCGTTCAGGCCTATCCATTTTTCTATCCAAAGGGAGCTTGTCAAACGTTAAGGACAATAGGTCCTTTGGCAGGTATATCACGGCAAATGACGGTTCTCTGCAATGAATGCGGACGCTATACAATTTACGGAGCTGATGAACATGGATTTAATAATCCACCAGGGGTGTGGCCGCGACGAGATATTGATTTAGGGTTAATCGGCGATTCATTCGCTCAAGGGGCTTGCGTCTCACCGGAAAATAATCTTGCCGCACTCATAAGAAGACGGGGAAAAACCGTTCTCAGTTTAGGCTCGGCAGGTATAGGACCTTTAGCGGAGTATGCCATCACGGTCGAGTATGTCAAGGTTGTAAGGCCCAAGACCGTGATGTGGTTGTACTTTGAAGGTAATGATCTTGACGACCTGGAGGAGGAATTAACCATACCGATATTAAATAAATATCTAAAGGATGGTTTTTCTCAGAACCTGATTAACCGGCAGGATGAAATTGATGAAAAATTAATAGATTCTGGAAAATATTATTACAATAGTGCTCAACAGGCATTTATTATTAGACAACTGCAGAGTTTATTTACCTTAGAAAAGATAAGAATAAATTATCATAAGGTAGCCAAACGATATCATGAAAAATATTATATAAAATTAACCGCTACTTTAATTAATCGAGCAAATAATATGGTGTCTTCCTGGGGAGGCAAATTATTCTTTGTATATCTCCCAAGCTACGATAGATACATGAAAAAGGTTAATGATGATAAATTTATGCGACGATCTGAATTAATAGCCCTTATCCTGCAAAATGGTATCCAGGTAATAGATTTTCATGAGACCATGATTAACGATCCAGACCCCTTAAGCTTTTTTCCATTTAGAGTGAATGGACATTATTCAGAAGCAGGCTATAAGAAATTAGCTAATACTATCATAAATCATTGCTACCCAACTCGCCCGTTACATAGCGGCGCCGCAGGTCATTAAAAGTCTCACCTAGGCTCGTTTCTAAAAGTTATTTCTTATTTACCCCTCACCCTGACCCTGTCCGGCAAGGGGAGAGAGGGATAAAGGGAAAGGACTTTGGGTGACAGCATACGGGAATCAATGGGGGGTGGTCCTGATAACAACCACCCAGAGGCGATTGTGATAGAAGCTGATTGGGCGATTGACGCCGTGACAGAAGAGGCTTAAAATAACTTATGCGGTTTGAGTGGGATGAAGAAAAGCGCCTAGGCAATCTGGAAAAGCATGGCGTAGACTTTATCGATGCCCCGCAGCTTTTCTCCAACGAAATGGTGATCGCCCTTGATCGGCGGATTGATTACGGCGAGGCAAGATTTATCGGGTTCGGCGTCCTCAACCGGCGGGTGATGGCCGTGGTCTTTAGTATGCGAAAGCCCAACATCATCCGGATTATTTCTTTGAGGAAGGCTAACCGGAGGGAGCAGAGAAGATATGAACAGTCAGTCGCAGACCGATTGGGAAAGAATTGATGCCCTGAAGGATGATGAGATAGATTATTCCGAAATCCCCGACCTAGGGGAAGATGAAGCCTTTTGGGCTCAGGCTGAGGTCTTGGTGCCTTTGACTATCTGGGTCGATCCGGACGTGCTTGCCTGGTTTAAGGGGAAAGGGAAGGGATATGAGGCGCGCATCAGTGCGGCGCTGCGGGACTACAAGGAGAATCACAGTAAGCGATGATGAGGAAAAAACGGGAGTGGCTTTAGGACCCTTTCCGCTATTAAAGTTCGTCTGACTTAATGGCCCCCTGACCTCAGATTTCCTTTCCGACAATCAGCCGATGAGGAATAACCGGACGTAGAGTACCACGGGCGCGGCGAAGAGCAGACTGTCCAGGCGGTCCAGCATGCCGCCATGGCCGGGCAGGAGCCCCGAGGTGTCCTTAACCTCGGCCTGACGCTTAAGCATGGACTCGAAGAGGTCCCCCAGCAGTCCCACAATGGCCAAAAACAGCGCCAACCCGGCCATGGTCGCCAAGCTCTCCCAGGGCAAGGCCCAATGCGCTACGGCGGCACCGACGATCACCGCCGCAATGGTGCCCCCCACTGCCCCGGCCCAGGTCTTGCCCGGACTGACCGCAGGGTAGAGTTTGGTTTTGCCAAAGGTCCGGCCGCAGTAAAATGCCCCCGTATCCCCGGCCATGATCACCATGAAGAGCCAGAAGATCCACCATTGGCCGTCGTTTAAGTGGCGCAGCCAGATAAAGTGCCCCAGAAGCAAAGGGATATACAGGAGGGCCAGGACGTTGATCATCAAATCCTTGGTGAGTTCGACGATGTGGTCGTAGGTGATGAGATAGAAGAGAAAAAGGACAAAGAGGACGCCCACCAGGACGAAGATGACACCGGTGGGATTGGAGATCTGAGAGGCCCGCTGGGCAGTACAGAAGCTCAGAAGAAGTATCGATCCCAGGATGATGGATTTCAACCGGCGAATGACGTCGGCTTCGACCTGGAACATGCCCAGGAACTCCCACTGGGCCAGGCAATTGACCGCCAGGATCAACAGGATAAAAAAGATATGCCCGCCTTTTAAGAGCACCAACAACAGTATAGGTAAAGCGATCAGGGCGGTTAGCCAGCGGCGTGCGTGCAATAGGCACCCCCTTTAAGGCAGGTTTCAGGTTTCGGGTTCTGGAAAAGGACTTTAGAACCTTGGACTCGAGAAGCCAAAAGTAAACCCTATCGTTTAAGACCCCAGACCCATCAATGCTGCTCCTGGGCCTGGGGCTGGGACTTAAAGCCCCAGTAAAGCAGCAGACCGGCGCACACCAGGAAGAGAACCAGGGCGATGAGCTGGGTCAGGGGCATCCAGCCAAGGTATGTTGGCCCCCGATAATCCAAGGGGCTGCGGAAAAACTCCACCACGAAGCGCACCAGGCCAGCCAGGCAAAGGTAAATCAGGATCACCTGTCCGCTATAGCGTTTCCGGGTTCGGAACCAATAGAGAAACCCGAATACGCCCAAAGCCAGGAAGGCTTCGTAGAGCTGAGACGGATGCAAATGGACCCCCCGGAGTGGACAGAGGGAGGTGGGGTCGGTGAAGACCACTGCCCAGGGCAGATCGGTGGGAGTGCCGAAGCAGCAACCGGCCATAAAGCAGCCGATGCGGCCGAAGAACTGGCCCAGGGGCGCGCCCACGGCCAGGGCATCCAGGGTGGGGCGCCAGGCCCAGCCGCGGTAGCGGATGTAGATAAAGGCCACAACCAGGGCCAAAAACATGCCTCCCTGGAAATCCAGGCCGCCTTCCCAGAGGGCGATGAGCTTTAGAGGATGGCTCAAAAAAGGCCCGGGCTCCAAAATGACGAAGAGCAGGCGGGAGCCCACCAGGGCCGCCACGATGATATAGAAACAGAGGTCGTAAAATTGCCCCTTGGGTATGCCCTGGCGCTGGGCTTCCCGGCCCGCCACGAAGATAGCGGTCAAAAAGGCCACGGCCAGGAAAAAGCCGTAAGTAAAGATTTTTATCGGCCCGAGTTCAAGCAGGATTGGATGCATCAGCGGTTTTCTCTTCTTTGATAATAACCCATACCAAGACGGCGGCTCCTACGCAGACCAGGCTGTCGGCCACATTGAAAGCCGGCCAATGGTAGTGGCCGTAATAGACGTCAACAAAATCCACCACTTCTCCCAGGCGGACCCGGTCAATCAGGTTGCCCAGGGCCCCGGTTAAGACCAGGCTGTATCCCAGGGTCGCGAGCCATTCGCTACCGGGCAGCCGCCATAACATATAACCCAGGATCACTAGGACCAAAGCGGTGGTTGCCACAAAGAACAGCCAGGCGAATTCAGCCGACCAGCCGGACAAGATGCCGAAAGCCGCGCCCTTGTTATGGACGTGCACGAAGTTGAGCAGTCCGGGGATGAGGGCCAGCTTACCTCCCAAAGGCAGCTTCAGGAGGATGAACAGCTTGCTGACCTGATCGAGAACCAAGCCCACCATGAGGACGGGCATGAGAATGGCTAATTTCCGGGACACTTTTTATTCCGCTTATGGTTTTTCGTTAAAATAGATCAAAATTGCAATAAGTTACCGTTTAAGTTTGGTTAATCTTAATGAGGACCTGGTATTAGTCCTCCAGGACCTGCCGGCAGCGGGCGCATATTTGGGGATGTTTGGGGTCTTCGCCAACTCCTGGATAATGGAACCAGCATCGGACGCATTTTTCTCCCGAGGCTTTTTTCACGAGCACCGCTAAACCGGAAATCTCTCCCGAGATGATACCTTCCCCTGAAAGGACTTCGATAGGCTCGACCTTCAATTCAGCCACTTGAGCCAAGGTTTTAAGCTCAGAGATGAGACCCTGCAGTTTCTCAAACCGTTCACCGGTCGCGCCCAAATATATCACAGCTTCCTGTGACGCAGCAATAAGCTTGGTCTTCCGGGCCTCTTCCAGCTTCCGGTTGATTTCGCCCCGGATTTTGAGCAAAAAGTCGTACTTGGCCAGCAAAGCCTCGTCAGGCAAGCCCGGGGGCGGCTCGGGAAAATCGCCCAAGTGGACACTTTCGGGACGGCCGGAGCCGGGAATATATCCCCAAATTTCATCCGCGGTAAACGACAGGATGGGGGACATGGCCAGGGTCAGGCCTTGGAGCAGGTCGAATAACGTGCTCTGGGCGCTCCTGCGCTCCCGTGAATCAGCCTTGGAGACGTAGAGGCGATCTTTCAAGATGTCCAGGTAGATGGCGCTCATTTCCACGGCACAGAATTGGTGCAGACGGTGGAAGGCCTGGTGGAATTCGTAGTCTTCGTAAGCGCGCTTGACCCGGGCCAGCAACTGGGCCAGCCAGGACAGGGCCAGGCGATCCAGTTCCTCCCGCTTATCCGGTTCGAGCCAGTCGCGCTCGGGGTCGAAGTCGGAGAGGTTGCCTAACATGAAGCGGGCGGTGTTGCGGAAGCGCCGGTAAGCATCGGCCAGTTGCTTGAGGATGTCCGGGGAGAGGCGGACGTCATCCCGGTAGTCCTCTGCGGCCACCCACAGGCGCAAGATTTCGGCGCCGTATTTGTCCATCACTTCCTGGGGGGCGATGACGTTCCCCAGGGACTTGGACATCTTGCGGCCGTCGCCGTCCACCACAAAGCCATGGGTCAGCACACCCTTATAAGGGGCGTGGCCCCGGGTGCCGACGCAGGTTAGGAGGCTGGAGTGAAACCAGCCCCGGTGCTGGTCCGAGCCCTCTAAATAGAGGTCGGCGGGCAGGGCCAGAGTCGGGTCGGGTTCCACCACCGCGGCCCAACTTACCCCGGAATCGAACCAAACGTCCAGAATGTCGGTTTCTTTCTTGAAATCGGAGCCGCCGCAGGCGCACGTGGTTCCCGGCGGGAGCAGTGATGCCGCAGAGTCTGCAAACCAAAGATCCGCACCTTCCTCACGTACCCGGGCGATGATGCTCTCTAAAATCTCGGGAGTAAGCAGCACCTTGCCGCAGCCTACGCAGTGAAAGGCCACAATGGGCACGCCCCAGGCCCGCTGGCGGGAGATGCACCAGTCCGGGCGCCGCTCCACCATCTGGTAGATGCGCTCCCGGCCCCAGCGGGGAATCCAGGTGACCCGGTCGATGGCCGCCAGGGCCTTGGACCTCAGGTCATTGGTTTCCATAGAAATGAACCACTGCTCGGTGGCCCTGAAAATGATGGGTTGTTTGCAGCGCCAGCAGTGGGGGTAGCTGTGGGTCAGCTCCTGGGCCGACAGGAGTTTGCCTTTGGCCTTGAGGAGTTCAATGATGCCGGAGTTGGCCTCCCAGACTTTTTGACCGGCAAACTCAGGCACTTCCTGGGTAAATTTGCCGAAGTCGTCCACCGGCGAATAGGGTTCCAGATTATACTTGCGGCCGCTGTCGTAGTCTTCCTGGCCGTGTCCCGGCGCGATGTGCACCAGGCCGGTGCCCGCTTCCAGGGTGACGTAATTGGCCAGGATGACCTGGGAGTCACGTTCCAGCCAGGGATGGCGGCAGAGAGCGCCTTCGAGCTTGCGTCCCTTGACCTTGAAGATTTCCTGCCCCGTGAGTCCCCACAGACTCAACAGGCCCGGGGCCAGGTCGGCGGCCAGCACCAGGACTTCGTCGCCCACATCCATACCCACGTATTCCAGGTTCGGGTGCATCGCGATGGCCAGGTTGGCAGGCAGAGTCCAGGGGGTGGTGGTCCAGATGACCAGGGCGGTTTTTTTGCCGGCCCCTAATTCTGGCATCTGGGGCGGAGGGGTCACAAGAGAAAATTTGACGAAAATAGTCGGGGTGCGGTGGTCTTCATATTCCACCTCGGCTTCGGCCAGGGCGGTGCGGCAGGTGGCGCACCAGTGGATGGGCTTTTTGCTCCGGTGAATGGCGCCGCTGAAGTAGAACTGGCCGTATTCCTCGAGGATTTCCGCCACGTAAGCATCTTTCATGGTGAGGTAGGGGTGATCCCAGTTTCCCAAGACCCCCAGACGCTTGAATTCGGCGCGTTGGATATCGATGAACTGGCCGGCGTAGGCCCGGCAGCGCTGGCGCACCTCGACCTGGGACAGGCGCAGTTTTTTGGCCTTCAGTTCTTTGTCCACCTGGTGTTCGATGGGCAGGCCGTGACAATCCCAGCCCGGCACGTAAGGGCTGTCATATCCCGTCATCTGCCGGGATTTGATAATGATATCTTTCAGGATCTTATTTAAGGCATGCCCCAGATGAATGTGGCCGTTGGCATAGGGAGGGCCGTCATGGAGGATAAACTTGGGGCGTCCCAGGCTTTGGGCCCTGATCTTGCCGTAAAGGTCCATCTCGGCCCAGCGCTCAAGGAACAAGGGTTCCCGCCGGGGCAGATCGGCCTTCATGGGAAAATTGGTGCGGGGCAAATTTAACGTCTCTTTATAATCCATGCAACAGCCTCCGAAAGACAATTTTATTATAGTACCATATCCCAGCCTGCCAAGGAATCAATTAGGCAGGGAACCGCTGCTCGAGGGCCTGGAGTTTGCCCCCCTTTCTCACCCCTCACCCTAGCCCTCTAGTCCCTATATGCCGCGGCGCAAGGACCATCACCCTCTCCTCCTTGACCGGAGGGAACGGTTTAGGATAAACTTAAACATGCGGCAAGGGTTAAAGGCTTTTCTGCTTTCGGCGTTCGTGTTTCCCGGGCTGGGGCAACTCTATAACCAGGACCGGCGGAAGGGCGTGCTTCTGGTGCTGGGGGCCAACATCCTTATAGGGGCGGTGCTGCTCGTGGGCATGGTGCTCCTGTCCCAGGAATACCTGTCGGTCTTCTACCCTCGCCCCCTGACCTGGCAGATGTTCCAACTCCTGGTCTTCGATACCATCACCCACCCGTTTTTCTTGATTCCGTTTGTCCTGCTGATGGCCTTGTGGGGTTTTGCCATGGTGGACGCCGCCCGTTGCCCTGGACAGCCCGAGCCGACGGAAAATGAGAAGGTCTAGGAAAGCCTTATGCGACAATATCTGCTGGACGAAATACCCCGGGACGATGTCGCCCGGGTCCGGGATTATCTCAACCAACACGCCATCGCCGCGGGTATAGCGGATATCTGGTGGATAGACCTGCAAGAGGATCTGTTGAGCCCGGATCAGTTTGACCACCGGGATTGCCGGCCGCACCGCTTCGCGGTGGAGGTAGGGGACGACTTCGTACGCTTCGAGTTCCTCATCCGCAGCCTGCAAACCATGCGCTGCAGTTGCATCGCCTACGCCACCCGGCAGCAGCGGGACTTTATCATGGGTTACGCCGACCGGTTGGCGGAGGAACTGGGCTTAAGGACGTGATTATTCCCTCATAACGACTATAAGTCATTTCAAAACCGATCTCGGGTTCATTTGAGACCGGAAAATAATATCCCCCTTTGGAAAGGAAGACAGGGGGGATATAACCCCTTGAAATCCCCGTAAATCCAATGCTGTTCACTTAAACATTTGTAGGGGCTGGGTCTCCCCGCCCTGGGTTGGAAAGTACGGCGGCCCTACATCCGAATAGATACTAGGCGGGTTTCAGTATCCCAGAAACCGGCGGCTTGCTCTTTTCTGCCCTCGATTTTAATTTTGCAAAAATTTTATTTCTCCGACCTGCAAGGCTTAACATTTTTCCTGAGGGTAGCTCTAATCCATCAAGCAAGGAGCAATCCCTTAAGGAGGGGAGAGTCATGAACGGCTTGCAACGATTCTTGGGTGTGCGTCTGGGAAAATGGCTGGCATTATTGGTCGTGATGGCCTTGAGTCTGTCAATGGGATGCGCCACCCAACAAAGTCCCAGTCCTTATATGTATGGCGGTGCGGGTCTGGGCGCGGCTTTGGGGGCCGGTTTAGGGGCAGCCATCAATAACCGCAACCCGTTAAAAGGTGCGGCCATTGGCGGTCTGCTGGGCGCGGCGGGAGGTGGCGTAGCCGGTGAGGCTTACGGCCAATCGCGCAATAATCAGCAGCAGGGCTACTATCCGCCGCCGCAGCAACAACAGGGTTATTATCAGCAGCAGCCTCAGGGTTATGGGCAACAGCAGCCCTATTATGGGCCTCCGCCTAGTTGATCGGCGTCTAGCCTCGGTTCGGTTATAAAGAAGCCCCGGTGAACATTTCACCGGGGCTTTTTTCTGAGCCCATTTCCCGGCCCCTCTCTGATTAAATCTGAAATTATAGCGTTTGCCAAAAGTTTTTTCCGTAATAGGAGATACTTTTTCTTAACAAGGTGTACAGTTTCTTAATACCCCTGCATATAACCTGTACACTTTCATAACCTACCGGAATAAAAGGCATAAGTGCGGATCAGAGAGACCCAGACAAAGAAGCTTAACAGTAAAAACGTGCCCCTTGCAGGTCAAGGTAAGTTCTGATAATTCTATTTTCTTGTAGTGTCCTCAGTTTGCGACGTCCAAGTTCCGTACGGCTTGACAATAATTGCTCCATTTGAGTATGGCATGGATATTGTAATTAGAGTATTGCGACAACCAATTCAATTTTGCTACTCCACAAATTAGAGAGCGCCGGCTCTATTGCGGTGTTCGAAATGAAGGAGGCTGGTTATGAAAACGAAAGTGGAGCAGAAAAGCCTGGAAGTGCGGGTTCTTTCCATGAGCGAGAACCAGTGTATCTGGATGAAGACCGGAGTGGTGAATTTCAAAACTTGTGAAAATGCCTTCGATTGCACTTCCTGTGCCTTTGACAAGGGAATCAGTGGAAAATCGGTTCAAAAACCAACGGCCCTGGTCAGTTGGAAAGAGGTCATGGGGAACCCAAATTTACATAAGCAGTGCAGACACATGCTGACGGGCCGTGTCCTTTTTAAATTATGCTCCCATAACTTCGAATGTAAAGACTGTGCATATGACCAACAGTTGTATGAATACGACCAACTTCTGCGTGAAGAAGACCTGTCGGCTCATCCTGCTGCTCAGGTTAACAAGGTTGCCGGCTTTATGGTTGCCGATGGCTATTACTACCACTGCGGTGTTCGAAATTAAGGAGGCTGGTTATGAAAACGAAAGTCGAGCAGAAAGGCCTGGGAGTGCGGGTTTTATCCATGAACGAGAACCAGTGTATCTGGATGAAGGCCGGAGTGGTGAATTTCAAAACTTGTGAAAATGCCTTCGATTGCACTTCCTGTGCCTTTGACAAGGCAATCAGTAAGAAATCGGTTCAAAAACCAACGGCCCTGGTCAGTTGGAAAGAGGTCATGGGGAACCCAAAATTACACAAGGAATGCCGGCACATGCTGACGGGCCGTGTCATTTTCAAATTATGCTCCCATAACTTCGAATGTAAAGACTGTGCATACGACCAACTTCTGTACGACTACGACCAACTTCTGTGTGAAGAGGACCTGTCAGCTCATTCCGCGGCTCAGGTTAACAAGGTTGCCGGCTTTATGGTTGCCGATGGCTATTACTACCACAAAGGGCACAGTTGGGCGCGGATAGAGCATGGAGGATTCGTACGCCTGGGTATCGATGATTTTGCCTGGAGGCTGCTCGGGGCAACCGACATCTCCCTTCCGAAAATCGGCACCAAGCTAAAGCCGAATCAGACAGGTTGGTCTATTAAGAGAGAGGAGATGACCGCTGAAATTCTCACGCCTATGAGTGGCATCGTTATGGCAACCAATCAAAGCGCTGTGGTGCAGCCTAATCTTTCTAAAAAAGACCCTTACGGAAAGGGCTGGTTGGTCGTCATTGACCCGGTCAGCGGCCTGAGAAACAAAACCAGGAGTCTTCTGTTCGAACAGAAAGCGGTTTCATGGCTCAAAGACGAGGTGAGGAAGCTGGAAGAAATGGTGGTGGATGTCTATGGAGTCCCGCTTGCCGCAACAGGCGGTGAAATAGTCGATGATATATTCGGGAACCTGCATGATCTCAAGTGGGAAGACCTCGTTCATAAGTTTCTTCTTACCTGAGTGCTAAACAAAAATGATTTGCGGCGGCGGTACGGGCAGCTATATATGAAGGTTTCTCATGCCTTGGCGAAGCATGAAACTGCACCGCTCACAAAAAAAAATGTTTAATTCGTCGAGGTGGCTGAGTCCCTGGCTGAATCGCATGAGGCATTTGGGGGTCTCACAATGGTAAAGGGAAAAAGTGTGAGCAATCTCATGGAGGGCGACCTTGGCCAGACGTTCATAATAGGTGCCCTCCGAAGCCATGATCCCGTCTTTCGTGTACTTTAGGCGGAAATCGGAGATAATTGCCAGGTTTAGCCCCAACTCCGCTTGACCGAATACAAAGGTTAGTATGGGAGTGCAAAGATCCACGTCCGTGATGGCAAGAATGCGCGAATGATGTGGAAAGGAAAACCGGGCCAGGTACTTCAGAACGAGTCCGGCATCATACTGACATCGATGGCGCTGAAACGCTTCTTCCGGGATTGCCATCGCAGGCAGCATCTCGACCGGAGTTTCAAGTATCGCTTGAATGTTCCCTGCTATAACTCGGAGCGCCGTCTGCGGTATCTGGCCCATCTTTGTCAGAGCGATCGAGAGGGCAGGCGGTTTTTTTCGTTGCTGTGACGGCATATCAAGTAGCCTGGGAAAAGGCGGTCTGCCTTGATCGGCAATGCTCACCTGCAGGGCAGGCAATGTCTTCAGGACGGGTTATTTCCAGGGGCGGAAGGCAGATAAAGGGGAAGTTCCACCGCGAACGTTGTCCCTCTCTGGCTCGTTTCCTTTACCCAGATACGTCCCTTGTTCTCTTTGACTATTCCATAAGCGGTGCTCAAGCCCAGCCCTGTACCTTTTCCCGGTGCTTTGGTGGTAAAAAACGGATCGAATATCAGGGCGAGGTCCGTTTCCGGAATACCCCGGCCCGTGTCGGAAACTTCGATACAGGCTGTTTGCGCGGGCTTGTTAAGATAAGTCCGAAGCGTCATGGTTCCTTCATGGTCCATAGCGTCCACGGCATTCAAAACGAGATTAACAATCACCTGGCCCAGTTGATCTCTATCGCCTTTGATTAGCATTATATCCTCTGAAAGCTCTTTCCTGATCTGGATACCCATGAAAAACTTTGTGTCACGAATGAGATCCAAGCTGTGCTCAAGAAGCGTATTGACGTGGAGGATTTCCTTGCTGGGGGTTTCCTGTCTACTATAGGCAAGGAGGTTCTTTATAATTTTGCCGCACCTTCTGGCGTCTTCATAGATGCACGTTAGACTGTGCCGCCGGGGATCATCCTCTTCGAGTGGATTCAGTAAAAGATCGGCGTAGAAAATAATTCCGGTCAGGGGATTGTTTATTTCATGAGCGACCCCGGCTGCGAGCTGACCCAGGGAAGCCATTTTTTCCGCTCGCGAAATTCGACTGAGCATCTCCCGCATTGATTGCTCGTGTTTGAGCCTCTCTCTTAAGTCATTAAACAACCCGACGGTGGCAGCTTCCTGACCGCCCTCGTAAATGATCGCGGCAGTGAGCTCCACCGGGATCTCCTCGCCTTGAGCATGAATAAGGGTAAATCTGCTCAGGTGCAGCTTGCCTTTGCCTCCCAGGCTTTCGTCCCTCAAAATTTTCATAATCTCCCTTGCCTGGCCCGGGGGGTAAAGGTCCTCGACGTTTATTCTTTCATGCGCCTCTCTCAGCGAATATCCCGTGAGTTCCTCGGCAGCGGGGTTCATAGTCACAATTTTGCCTCGGCTATCTGCGGCGATTATAGCAGTGGTTGAACTCTGTATGAGTTTTTGGGTAAGGTCTTTGGCGCCCGAGAGTTCTCGCTCGAGCATCTTTAATTGTGTGACATCATGAATACTTTCAACTATATACAGAACCTCGCCAGCCTCGTTGAGGATCGGGGAGAAAACACGATTATCCCATTTTTCTATTCCAGCGCTGGTTGTCACAAGTTCCAGGACGGAATGTCCATGACGGTCCGCCAGAACCTTTGCGATAGGGCAAGTTTTTATCGGACAAGGCTCCACTGACTGGTAGAAGAAATCGTGACAAGTCTTCCCGACTATTTCCTTTTTATTGGCCCTGAACTTCTCCAGGAAGTTAGCGTTCACGTCCACTACGATCCTATTGGGTTTCAGGATCAGGGTAGGAAGAGAAAGGCAGTCGAAAAGTCTGGTTTTCCAGTCGTTCGGGGTTTTCATTTTCGGTCTCTACCGCATCGATTTTCGTTGAAAGTTAACCTTGTGAGCCACCAGTCCTGTTGATAGTAGCTTTAAGGTTGTAATGCCTAATTTTGCTGTGGAGCGTAACCCTGCTAATTTCCAGAGCCTCCGCTGCTTTGGAGATGTTCCACCCATGGAGCATGAGAATCCTTTCTATATGCTGTTTCTCGGCCTCTCTTAACGCTTGAGGGATATCTTGGGCTGAGGATCTAAGGAGAAATGCAAAATCATCTCGGGTAAGGTGGTGTCCTTTGGCCAGCACGACGGCACGTTCAACTGCATTTTCCAACTCACGGACATTTCCGGGCCACGGATAATTCTTAAGAGCATTGATGGCTTGCTGATGAATCCCCGCAACCGGTTTATTTGTTTCTTGTCGGATGCGTTCCAGAAAGTGCTGTGCCAACACGGGAATATCATCGGTTCGAGCCCGAAGAGGTGGAATTTCAAGCTCGATGACATTCAACCTGTAATAGAAATCCTGCCGGAAGGCGCCGCGCTCGATCTCCTTTGCAAGATCCTTATGTGTAGCGCAGATGAGGCGAAAATCAACCGGAATATCCGCTATCCCGCCGACCCGATGAAAGGTTCTTTCCTGCAGAACCCGAAGAAGATCGATTTGCATCTTTAAAGGGATTTCACCGACCTCGTCCAGAAAGAGGGTCCCTCCCTGCGCCATCTCCAATCGCCCTTTTTTGGCCTTTCTTGCCCCGGTAAACGCCCCACTCTCGTGTCCGAACAACTCGCTTTCCAGGAGCGTCTCGGTAAAGGCCCCACAGTTTATTGGGATAAATGGCCCGACGCAACGTTCGCTCGTAGCATGGATCGCCCTCGCCACCAGTTCCTTTCCGGTCCCCGTTTCACCTCGCAGCAGAACGGGTGAATCGAATTTTGCGACCTGTTCGATCAATGCAAACAGTTGCTGCATGCAATTTGATACTCCAACCAAATCCTCGCAGCGCACCTGGCATGCCACCTGCTCTCGCAGGATCTCATTTTCATCAAGAATTCTTTTTTGTTGAAGGAGCCTTTCCAAAAGGCAGACCAAGTCCCCAGGTTCGAAAGGCTTTGTGAGATAATCGCAAGCTCCGCGTTTCATTGCGTCAACCGCAGTTTCAATCGATCCATACGCGGTAATCATGACCACCAATGAGTGTGGACAGTTCGCCTTTACGTTATCGAGCACTTCGAAACCGTTCACATCGGGCATTTTGATGTCGAGGAAGATGAAATCGTAGTCCTTCCTGTCCACCATATCGAGAGCAGCCTGGCCTCCATCGGCGCCTTCCACGTCATAGCCCGACTTCTTGAACCAGGCCACAAGGGATTCCCGCACAATCATTTCATCATCGACAACCAGTACCTTCCATTTTCCGCTCATAAATCCTCTTTCTTCATAAACGTTGCGGACCCAGGGGAGAATGGAACGACGAGCTTCGAATCCGCTTTAATATCAAATGCGCGCCGTTGGAATTGGAACCATTCCAATGGATGAATCCGCCTATAAATATATCATATGCCCGTTATTAGTACAAAATCAATGCCCGGTAATAACCACCATCATGAATGCTGCCGTGCCTGTGCGGCGCTATATTGCGATTGCCAAAAGTTCTTTCCTTTTATCCCCTCTCCCCTTGTGGGAGAGGGTTAGGGTGAGGGGGTGGAAAAGAAAAAACTTTTGAGCCTCTTGCAAATATCTCCCTGCCTGTCATTCTGAGGGAAAGAAGCAACCGAAGCATCTCATAAGTGACCAAACGGCTTTTTGCAAGAACCTCTCCTGACAATAAGTATATTTAAGTATTTCAAAAAAAAGTGGCGTTAATTCAAAGGGGTAATCAATTCTACAATGCCATCTTTTATGGCATGGTTGCAACCCGGATCATGTCCGCACTTGCAAAAGAAAACCTGTCACCTTTCTCATCATTGTTGGATCCGTCGCAGTTCTGAGTTTATGCTGTCTCCATGACTTGCCGGGATAAAAACGGTTCACTGCTGGCCAACCTGAGGAAAATCGGCAGACTCCAGCCGTTCCGCCTGTGCCGTGTCCCGGCACGAGGATGCCAGTCCAGCCTTAATTTATTGATATTAAAGACTAAATATTACGAAAGCCCGATTATTACCCTGGGACAAGCGCGGGACAAGCGCGTGACAACCTTGGCACTGCCTCGACCGGAACGCGCTTGCACGCGGGTTTAGGCCGGGTATATGGCGAGGGTACCTCGGCAATGTCCCGGCACATGTGCCGGGTTTGCCCGTCCATTCGGCCCGCGCCCGGCCATTTTCAGCGATTTTTGAGGTTGTTTGGAGGGACTAAAAGCCATTTTTAAACCGTTTTTCTCTGTCATCATGAACGAAGCGCAGGCTCTTATAGTGATTGCCAAAAGAGTTTCTTGCAAAATTACCGGACATTATGTGGTCGCAAGCTTTAGCCTGGTATCGAGAAATTCGCCGGTAGCACAGGCTTTCCAGCCTGTGCTTATGTCATATATACGGTTTCGACCGTAAAGAGACTTTTGCAAGAGGCTCAAAAGTTCTTTCCTTTTATCCCCTCTCCCCTTGTGGGAGAGGGTTAGGGTGAGGGGGAGGAAAAGAAAAAACTTTTTGCAATGAGTATAAGCGTACAATCGGGGAAGGGCCAACTCCTCTCTTTCTTGCCAGATTGTTTACTCACCGCCTGGGCGGCAAAACAATCTGGTATGGTCTGTATAATAAAATCTGGTCTTGGCAGGGGCCGGTAATGCAAGGTTGGAAAAGAAAGCTTGTCAGTGCAAAAGGTTCCCATCGTCCAAAAGGCGAGTTTTGACCGGGTTCAACATGACAGGTACGAGGACTTAAGGCATCATGGTGTACTTCTGTTCGCCCTTGGGGACGTACCACTTGATGAAGTTGTAGTCGATGCCCGCGGCGGCAGGTTTGATGCCGTGGAAGCGCCGGGAGATGGCGGGCAGGGCGTCGGGGACAAAGAGAAAGGTGTAAGGCTGGTCTTCGGCCAGAATTTCCTGGAATTTGAAGTAGGCCTGGCGCCGCTTTTCCCGGTCAAAGGTGTGGCGGCCTTCGGACAACAAGGCGTCGACCTGAGGGTTGTTATAGCCGATGAAGTTGAGCTCGCCGGGTTTGGTCTTGGTGGAACTCCAGATGTCGAACTGGTCCGGGTCCAGGCCGGTGTTCCAGCCCAGCAACACCGCGTCAAAGCGGCCCTTTTCGATAAACTGCTTGAGGAAGGCAGCCCACTCCACCATGCGTATATGCACGATAATACCGATTTGATGGAGGCGGCGCTGAATAATCTCGGCGGTGCGCACCCGGGTGTCGTTGCCCTGGTTGGTGAGGATGGTGAACTCGAAGGGGCGGCCGTCCTTGCTGAGAATGCCCGCGGGGTTAGGGCGCCAGCCGGCTTGGGCTAGCAGGGCCTTGGCTTTGGCCGGGTCGTAGGGGAATTTAGGCACATCGGGGTTGTAGAACCAGGTCCCGGGTTTATAAGGACCATAGGCTTGTTCCCCCAGGCCCATGAGCACGCCGTCGATGAGCTCCTGTTTGTTGATGGCGTGAGTCAGGGCCTGGCGCACCCGCCGGTCGGCGAACCGGGGATCGCGCAGGTTGTAGCCCAGGTAGATGTAAGAGAAGGGCATGTAGCGGTATTTCTTATACATGCGGTCGAACTTGGGATAAGCCGTCTGGCGGGTGTATTGCAAGGGGGTGAGGCCCATGCGGTCGAGGTTGCCGGACTTTAATTCCAGAAACATGGTGGCCAAGTCGGGGATCACCCGGTAAAGGTAACCGTTCAGATAGGGCCGTCCTTCGAAATAATTGGGGTTGTAGTCCAGGCCGATCATTTGGCCGGTTTTCCACTCCTTAAAGATATAAGGGCCGGTGCCGACGGGGCGCCGCCCCAGGGGGGATTTGGTAATGTCCTGGCCTTGAAGCAGGTGCCGGGGCAATATGTTTAGGCCCCAGGAGCCCAGGGCGGGGGCGAAGGGCTGGGGGTAGGTGACCCGGAACGTGTAGTCGTCGGGCGCCTCAGCCTTTTTCACCTGGAGATAGTCGCCGGAATAGGCGGTGGGAGTCTTGGGGTCCACCATCACCTGGTAGGTGAACAGGACGTCCTTGGCGGTGAAGGGAGCCCCGTCCTGCCACTTGACCCCGTGGCGGAGGTGAAAGGTAATGGTGAGGCCGTCTTTGGAGACCTCCCAGCTTTCGGCCAGATCCCCCACCAGGTTGAGGTCGCCGTCATATTTGACCAGGCCGTTGTAGATGAGGCCGATGATGCCAGCCGAGGAGGCATCGGAGGCCAGGGGCGGCAGCAGGGTGCTGGCATCGCCGATGGAGCCGTCGATAAAGAGGTCCCCATAAGCCGGGCCGGTGTCCGGGCCGCCGTAGCGCTGCTCTTCTTTTTCGGATTTGCAGCCGGAGAGGGCCACAGCCGCGCAGGCCAACAGAAGCAGGAGAAACAACCAATTTCGTCCCGAAGATTGCTGCCTGGTCAAAAAACCCCCCATTCTTAACCTCAAGCGGCGAAGGCTGGCACGCCTGGACCGTTTAAATTTCGTTTAATCCCGTAGGGGCGGGTTTAAAACCCGCCCCTACAAACCGATGGCCGATTTTCTCTTGCCCCGGCCCAAGCTTTTAGATACATTTAACGAGTCGGGACGTGGCTCAGCCTGGTAGAGCACAGCGTTCGGGACGCTGGGGTCGGAGGTTCAAATCCTCTCGTCCCGACCATACTCCCGGGGCGGTAATTTTATAATTGCCTCCCATTATGCTGTATCCGGCTTCCTGCCAGGTGCACCCCTCAACTAATATCCCGCTTCATCTGCTCAAACTCGTCTTTCGTGATTTCCCCTTTGGCGTAACGTTTTTTGAGGATGTCCAGGGCGCTGTCGTCCTCAAAGCCGCGGCCGGGCACCCAAGTCCGCCTGGCTTTGTTGCGGCCGAAGATGAAGTAGAGGCACAGGGCGATGATGACGATCCAAAAGACGGGCATGAACATGGGGAAGACCCACCAAGTGTGCCAGGACCAGTATTGTTCGGGGTACATGGCTGACCTCCATAAGCACAGGCGAGACGCCTGTGCCACCTGATTCTTCTCCTCAGCGCCGCCGCCAGCGAGGGCCGTTGGAGGTGTCGATGATCTCGATGCCCTGGGCGGCTAGGTCGTGACGGATTTGATCCGCGGCCTGCCAATCCTGGCGCTGCCGGGCTTCTTCCCGGGCCTTCAGGCTGGCTTCGATGGCCGCGTCTTGGGCGGCGGGCCCGGGGGCCAGGTTCATGACGCCCAAGACTTCGTCCAGTTCCTGGAAGCGGGTCAGGATGGCGCTCGCGGCGGCGTGCCCCAGCCGGTCGTGGTCGATATCGGTGTGAAATTCCCCCACCGCGGCGAAGATGGCCGACAGGACCCGGGAGATGTTGAGATCGTCGTCCAGGGCAGCGGTGCACTCTTTTTTCAACAGGAAGAGGCGCTCCTCGATTGCCGGGGTCATGGGGGCCTCGCCGTCTATGAGGGCGAGGCGCTCCAAGAAATGGTCCAGGCGGGCTCTAGCAACGGAGGCGGCCTTGAGGTTGGTGTCGCTTATGGCCAGGGGCTTGCGGTAGTGGGTGGCCAGCAGGAAGTGGCGCACCTCTTCGCCCCGGTAGCCTTTGGCCATCAGGTCCCGCACGGTGACGGCGCCGGCTTCTTTCAAGGGCCGGCCGTCTTTGAGGACCCGCTCGCAGTGAAGCCAGGCCCGGGCCATGGGTTTGCCCGTGGCCGCGGTGAACAGGGCGTTTTCGTTTTCATCGTGGGGAAAGAGCGATTCCACGCTGCCCACATGGAAGTCGACGGTTTCGCCGGGGTGTTTCAGGGCCATAGCCGCGGACTCCAGATGCCAGCTAGGGCGCACCTGGCCCCAGGGGGTGGTGTAATAGAGCCCCTTTTTTAGTTCCGCCAGCTTGGCCCTTTTGAGCAGCGTGAAATCCCGGGGATTATCCTTGGCGTATTCGTCCAGATCAACGGTCTTGCCCACGCGGATTTTGCTCAAATCTATACCGGAGAGGCGGCCGTAGCCTTTGAAGCGGGAGATGTCGAAATAGACGGAACGGAGTTTTTCATAGGCATAGCCCTTCTCCAGGAGTTTTTTGGTGAGGTTGACCATGTCGTCGATGTGGTCGGAGGCCAGGGGATAGAGCACGTCTTCTTTAATGCGCAGGGCTTGCAGGTCCTTGAAGAATTCCTGGCGGTAGTGCCCGGTGAATTCCTGCAGATCCCGGCCCGCGGCCGCGGCCCCGGCCAGGGCGCGGTCGTCCAGGTCGATTAAGCTTACTACCTGGCGGACCTTGAAGCCCCGGAAGGCGAGATAACGGTGCAGGAGGTCGGTTACCACCAACCGGCGGGCCACGCCCAGGGAGAGGTGATCGTAGAGGGCCGGGCCGTCGGCGAACAGGGTGGCTTCCCCCGGACGCCGGGGTTCGAAGGACTCTTTGGACCGGGCCAGGGTGTTATAAAAGCAGAGGGTCGGGGCCTCTTTTTCGGTGAACAGGGATGTGGAGAGGTAGCGTTCACCGCCATCGGGGGCGATGGCCACGATGAGGCCACGCGGCAGCTCCCGGGCCTTGCGGATGGCCACGGCGACCGCGGCTCCGGAACTCATGCCCAGGAAAAGGCCTTCCTGGCGGGCCAGGCGCCGGGCGGTCTCAAAGCCCTCTTCGTCTTCGATATTGACGATCTCGTCGGCCTTGGTCTTATCGAAGATGCCCGGTTTATAGGACTCCTGCATGTTTTTCAGGCCTTGGAGGGCATGGCCCAAAAACGGCTCCACGCCCACGATGCGGATGTCGGGATTGAACTTTTTCATCCCTGCGTAGAGGCCCATGAGGGTGCCGGTGGTGCCCATGGTGGCTACTACCATGGTGACCTTGCCTTCGGTCTGCTCCCAAATCTCCCGGCAGGTGGACTCGTGGGAGGCGGGATTGTGAGGGCTGTTGAACTGATCCGCCAGAAAGTATTTGTCCGGATTTTCCCGGGCCATGCGGTAGACTTCTTCGATGGACCCGTCGGTGCCCAGGTGAGCCGGGGTGAGCAGCAACTCGGCCCCCAGCCCCTTGAGGATGCGCTTGCGCTCCAGGCTGGCGGACTCGGGCATGGCCAAAAGGATGCGATAGCCCTTGACGGCGGAGACCATGGCCAGGCCGATACCGGTATTGCCGCTGGTGGCTTCAATGATGGTCTTGTCGGGGGTCAGCTCGCCTGTAGCCTCTGCAGCCTCGATCATGGCAAGGGCCGGGCGATCTTTGATTGACCCCCCGGGATTGAAATACTCCAGTTTGACGTAGATCTCTACCTGGGTATGGGGGTTGAGACGGTTCAGGCGGACGATGGGGGTCTGCCCGATCAGTGCCAAAATATTATCAGCCTTGCGCAGCATAACGGGATCCAAACTCCTGGCGTTAATGGTGAGGCGCGGTTAAAAACCTTCCTCCTGACCCGAGGCGGCACACTGCCCTCCGGTTTCCATTTCCTCGGCCAGATAATTATTGACCAGGTTGATCAGGGTGAGGATAAAAAACCGGCGAGCCTCAGGTTCATCGTGCATCACTTCCAGGAGGCGATAAATGAGGCCAAGTATTACCATCCCCGCCTGAGAAGGCGCAACATTTTCCTGGTTGAAGCGGTCCAGGATATCATTAACCAGGGGGCGGACGCTCTCCTGCAATTCTGCATCGGTGGCAAACGCGGCCGTATCGATTTCGGTCATGCGGTTATCCTTATGGGGTTGTCAACCTCTTTAATTATAAAGCAAAACCTACCATATTCCCCGGCGCTTTGCAAACCGCGGGCGTGGGGCCAGAGGAAAGATCCCGGCGGCGAGCCGGGTGGCTCCAAGCCTGTCAAAAGTTAGCGCCTCAGGGGCCTGGAAAAGGTTACGTAAGTGAATCAAGACCTTCTAAATTTCTTGATTGTTTCATCTCCAGGCAATATGTTCATCAATCTTTACCGCTTTATAGATCGGTTCAAACCTGGACAAAATAACCTCTTAAAATATTTAATAAAAATACACTAGTTCCGAATGGTACGATCTTTGCTTAATAAGAGGGCATTGATTCACAAAAATTAGCAGGGTTGTCAACGTTACAGGAGTGGAACCTATAAAAGAGATAGCATTTTACCGGTTCGGTTGGCAAAAGCACCCCCGCATCTGATTCTGGGAGGTTCGACAATGAAGGAGCAATCGGCTAACACCCCAGGCAAGGTAAAGATGGATCAGGCCCGGAGATTGATGGAGCAGGGGCAACACCGGAAGTCTTTGCTCCTGGCTTTGGAAGTGCTGTTAGAAGAGCTGAATAGCCTCAAGGAGTCTCTCATTGCCCTCCAGATGGTGACCCGGTTGGAAGTGGAGCCCACGACCGCCCCGGTCCGGGAAGAGCCGCCCCAGCCCGACCATTTCTGGCTGCCGCCAGTCAAACCCCGGGTCTTGCATTGAAAGAAAATATAATATTTCTCATAAGTAACCCTTTACAATCTCTGGCCCGGAGTTATTTTAAAACATAAATCTGTGGTTCGCCAAGGAGGCTAGTATGGGTCAGTTGATTGCTTGTGCTGCGCCAGAAGGGGTCATGGTGGCCTCGGACAGCCGCGCGGTGTTTTTCGAACCTTTCGGAGAAGAGCGCTTTATCACGGTCGACCGCATCATTCCCGTGACCTCACATGTCGTCCTGGCTTCGGCCGGAAACTGGGAAGCCGCGGACATTTGTAGAGAATTCGCCGGGTTTGCCAAAACCGAGGGCTTAACCGACATGGATGAGCTCATCAATGCGGCTATTCCCTTCTTTACCAGCCGCTACGATGAAATCCTGCGCAAGATGTGCGAAAAGATCCCGCCGGACCCCATCGTCAACATGTATCTGCTGCTGGCGGGCTATTCGAAAAAGACCCTGGATCACCCGGGCCACCTGTTCGTCATCTGGGACCGTCCCCAGCCGCCCAAAATCGAGTATAACCGGGTGACCGATGTCTTCACCCTGCCGCGTCGTATGGGCCTGGAATTTAAGCTGAACGACTTGGTGAAGAATAAAGCGCCCCTGGCCCAGCTCGTGGACGCGGCCAAGGCGGGCATGGAAAAGCTGGCGCCGCAAGACCACATGATCGGCCCGCCCTACCACTACGTCACCATCACCGCCAAAGGGATTGCCGGGCTCTGACGCCGGGGTGCAGCAAATCCCTAAAGTTTGCCTCCTGCGGTCAAGTTTGATAGTATGCCTAGGCTTGCCATTTCTTAAAGGATGGCAGGCCTAATTTATTTTCCGGACCCCTGGCCATGTCTCCTGATCTAGAGCGACTCCGCATTCAACGCCCGGGGGAAGAGCGCCCCGCGGCGGCCTTCTCCAGGACCCGTATTGCCCTGATTATCCTGGGCGTGGCCCTGGTGATCGTGGTCGGGCTCTACCTCTGGGGGCCCCTGCAGCCTGCATTGGAAGTGAGCACTACGGTGGTCTCCCGCCTCTACCCGGCCCAGGCTTACACGGTCTTAAACGCCAGCGGTTACGTGGTGGCCCAACGCAAGGCCGCGGTCTCCTCCAAGAGCACGGGCCGCCTGACCTTTCTGGGGGTGGAAGAAGGCAGCCGGGTAAAAAAAGGGCAAATCCTGGCCTCACTCGAGAATGAGGACCTGATAGCCGCCCGCAATCAGGCTGTCGCCCAGGTGAACCAGGCCAAAGCCGACCTGGGCACTGCCACTGCGGAGATGGCGGACGCCGAACTCCAGTACCGGCGCTACAAGACCCTGGTGGCCCAGGACCTGGTTCCCAAGCAGGACTTTGATACCGCGGATGCCAGGTATAAGAAGGCCCAAGCCGGGGTGGCCGCGGCCCAGGCCCGCATCAAGGTTGCCCAGGCCGGCCTGGCCAACACCCAGGCGTCTCTGGAATACAGCTATATCCGCGGCCCCTTCGATGGCGTGGTGACCACCAAATACGCCGAGGTCGGAGAGGTGGTGGCGCCCTTCGGCGCCGCGGCCAATGCCCGGGCCGCGGTGGTGACCATGGCCGACCTGCACTCGCTGATGGTGGAGGTGGATGTGGCGGAGTCTAATTTGGACAAGGTTCGCCTGGGGCAACCCTGCGAAATTTCCCTGGACGCCATCCCCGACCGGCGCTTTGCCGGAGCAGTGCATATGATTGTCCCCACTGCCGACCGGACCAAGGCCACCGTGCTCACCAAGGTGAAGTTCCTGGAAACCGACGACCGCATCTTGCCGGAAATGAGCGCCAAGGTGGCCTTTCTTTCTCAACCCCTGGAGCCGGGAGAGCGTCAACCCCGCCTGACCATCCCCAAGGCCGCCCTGGTCACCCGGGAAGGCGCCTCCTATAGTTACCTCGTGACCGGCAACCGGGTGAAGCTGGTCCCCATCACCGTCGGTCTCACCCTGAACGACCTGGTTGAGATCGCACAGGGCCTCAAGGAAGGCGACCGGGTGGTTTTGAACCCGCCCGCGTCCTTGCGTGACGGCTCCCGGGTAAAAGTCAAGCAACCGTGATGGCGAACCAGGCGATAGCAACGGCCCCGGTAGTGGAGATCGCCCACCTCAATAAATCTTATCGGCGGGGCAGCCAGGTGCTGCCGGTCCTTGAAGATATCAGCCTCACCATCTTTGCCGGGGAATTCCTGGCGCTCATGGGGCCTTCGGGCTCCGGCAAAACCACCCTTTTAAACCTCATTGCCGGGCTGGACCGGCCGGACTCCGGCCAACTGCTGGTGCACGGCATCGATCTTCCGGCCCTCTCCGAAACCCAACTGGCGGATTGGCGGGCCGCCAACGTGGGGTTCGTTTTTCAGTTTTACCAGCTTATCCCCGTGCTTACGGCCTTTGAGAACGTGGAACTGCCTCTGCTCCTCACGAAGCTGTCCCGCCGGGAGCGCAAGGAGCACGTGGAACTGGTCCTGGAATTGGTGGGTCTCACCGACCGCCAGAGCCACTACCCGTCTCAGCTCTCCGGCGGCCAGCAGCAACGGGTGGCCATCGGCCGGGCCCTTGTCACCGACCCCACCCTCATCGCCGCGGATGAGCCCACCGGCGATCTGGACAAGAAATCCGCCGGGGAAATCATGGACCTGTTGACCAGGCTCAACCAGGACTTTCAGAAAACCATTATTATCGTCACCCACGACCCCGAGGCCGCCAGCCACGCCGGCCGCATCCGCCGCCTCATTAAGGGGCAGTTGCTGAACGAGAACGGAGCCCAGGAGGATTAGTAGAGGAGTCATTTCAAAACCGATCTTGGGTTTATCTGGGACTAACCAAAGATTTGAGATTGGGAAGTAATCAACCCCCTCTCTTTCAAAGGGGGACTTGAAAACCCACGCTCATAAACTTTTTTGATCGAGAACGAACTCAAGCCTTGAGGCAGGTTTTGAAATAGTTTTTAGGGTTATTCGAATAATCCTTAAGCTTGTATCCTGGGTGCCGCGCAGGGTCTCAAACTTTTAGCCTGGAGGGGTCCCGCTTGTGAATAACTGTAGTCCCATTCCCAGGAATGCTCAAGGCCGCTTCTATCATATCGACTGCCTCCCCGGGGAACTGGCCCCCTATATCCTGACCTGCGGCGACCCGGACCGGGCCCAGCGTATCGCCCGGCTCTTTGACCGGGTGGAGATGCGCCGCAAGAACCGTGAGTTCCTCACCTATACCGGCTCCTATAAGGACATT
This sequence comes from Desulfobaccales bacterium, assembly GCA_041648175.1. NCBI lineage: Bacteria > Pseudomonadati > Thermodesulfobacteriota > Desulfobaccia > Desulfobaccales > Desulfobaccales bacterium. Next base: position 56,258 of record JBAZPO010000010.1, read on the forward strand.
CCGGTCTCGGTCATGTCCACCGGCATCGGCGCGCCGGCCACCGCCATCGCCATCGTGGAGGCGGCCAACTGCGTCAACCCCGTCACCTTTATCCGGCTGGGCACCTGCGGGGCGCTCCAATGGGACATCGAGGTGGGGGACCTGGTCATTACCGAGTCGGCGTGGGGTGGGGACGGCACCATTGAAAGCTATATTCCGGGAGGTATCGTCCCCCATGCTGATCCCGGGATTGTCACGGCCTTAAAAGAAGCGGCTGAAGCTTTTAAAATGACGTATCACGTGGGCCTGACCCTCACCACCGAGGATTTTTACGCGGGCCAGGGCCGGGCGGCGCCGGGGTTTCCCGCCCCGGACCCCGAGTACATGCAAGTCCTGATGGAAAGCGGCGTGCTGAACATGGAGATGGAGATGGCGGTTTATCTGGCCCTGGCCGCGGTTTCCACTTATGAGATCAGGGCCGGGGGCGCCTGTTTGGTCCTGGACAACCGGGAAAGCGAAGTCGGGTTCACCTCCGTTAAGGATAAGCGGTGCGGCGAGGGACGCCTCATCAAGGTGGGCTTGCGGGCGTTGGAAATCCTAGCCAGGCAGGACATTCATAATAAAGCCCCAGTAACTGGCCACTGACAACTGATGTTAAAACTCACCTGGCGCAACACCACCCGGCACCCGCTGCGGGCCGCGCTCACTATCTTGGGGATGGCCGTGGCCGTACTAGCTTTCTGCCTACTGCGCACCGTGGTGGCGGCCTGGTATTCCGGGGTGAACGCCGCGTCGCCGGCCCGCCTGGTGACCCGGAACGCCATCTCCCTGATCTTCCCTTTGCCCATAGCCTATCTCCCCAAGATCCAGGCCATTCCCGGTATTGAAGGGGTGGCTTACGGCAACTGGTTCGGTGGCGTCTACATCGATGAGCGCCACTTTTTTCCTACGTTTGCCGTGGATGTGCGCCGCTACCTCCCCATCTATCCCGAGTTTGTCATGCGCGAAGACCAAAAGCTGGCGTTTATCCAGGATCGCCGGGGCGCGGCAGTGGGGCGCTCTCTGGCGACCCGATACGGCTTTAAGCTGGGAGACCCCATTGTCCTCAAAGGCACTATTTATCCGGGCGAGTGGCCGTTCATCATTCGGGCCATTTATGACGGCGCCGAACCCACCACCGATGAATCGCGACTCTTTTTCCATTGGGATTACTTGAACGAGACCTTGAAGAAACAAGGTTCCAGCCGGGCCGATAACGTGGGCTGGTATCTCATCAAGGTCGCCAGACCGGACTTGGCGCCCCAGGTGGCGGCCCAGGTGGACGCCCTGTTTAAAAACAGCCTGGCCGAGACTATAACGGAAACGGAGCAGGCCTTCGCCCTGGGGTTTGTGTCCATGACCGAAGCCATTCTGGTGGCCATCCAGGTAGTGTCCTGGGTGGTCATCGGCGTGATCCTGGTGGTCCTGGCCAACACCATGGCCATGAGCGCCCGGGAGCGCCAGAGAGAATATGCCGTCCTTAAAACCATGGGCTTCAAGGCCCGGCACCTGGCCGGCCTGATCTTCGGAGAATCCCTGATCCTGGCCCTGGCGGGAGGCCTGGTGGGGGAAGCCCTGACCTTCCCGGCGGTACATTTTTTCAAATCCCAACTGGGCCAGTATTTCCGGGTCTTTCCCCTCACCCGGGCTACCCTGGTCCTGGGTCTGGCGGTAGCTCTGATGGTGGGCCTCCTAGCCGCGCTGCTGCCGTCGGTGCGGGCCAGCCGGGTGAGCATCGCCGAGGCCTTGCGCAAGGTGGGTTGAGCAGATACTTTATTCCGAAAGAGTTATCAAATTTACTGACAAATTCATCATCCGAGTTAGCAGAATAAGCCCAAGTATGAGACTTTGGATCGGAGGCCGTATGGAAACCAGGCAGTCATAGCCGAAACCAAGGAGGAGAACATGGCCATTAGAGATGATGTGCTCAAGGAAGCGGAGCGGATGCGGCCCCTGTTTGAGTGGGCCGGGAACGAGTGGGGTTTTGCGCCAGCCTTGCTGGCCGCGCTAGCCGTACGAGAGTCTGCCTGCGGCCTGGCCCTGGACGCTGATGGGCTGGGCGACAACGGCCACGGCCACGGCATCATGCAGGTGGATGATCGTTCCTTCGGCGGGCTCTTCGATAGCCGCTACCCGCGCTTTTGGACCGACCCGATGTGGAGCATTGCTACCGGTGCGGCCATCCTGGACGCTAAATGGCGGTACCTCCAGAAGCATACCTCGCTGACTGACCGGGAGTTGACCTGGGCCGCAGTGGCTGCCTACAACTGTGGGGAGGGAAACGTCAGTAAGGTCGCGGCGCAGTTGGCCCAGCATCATGTCGAGGACGATGAGTTCTGGCAGATTGCGGATACCTATACGGCTAACCACGACTACGCCCGGCAGGTATGGCGGGATACCCACGAGTTTGTTAAGCAAGGTTGGAGTGAGGGCGCTGCCGAACCGGCGGCTGCAACCCCAGGGCAGCCTGCGCAGCCGAGCGCCCCTCCACAACCGGCGGTACAGCCTCCCCCAGCTCCGCAACCCTCAGTGCAGCCGGTTGAGGCTCAACCGCAGACCTATGCCGTCCAACCGGGCGATAGCTTGTCCCTGATCAGCAAAAAATTTTACGGTGACCCTGACCTCTACCAGAAGTTGGCTTATTACAACGGCATTTGCGATCCCGATGTCATCCAGGTAGGTCAGCTCCTGGAAATCCCTTCTAAAAGCGAACTCTTGGGCGAAAGCGTGGCAGCCCCACCCGCTGAAGTGACTCCTTCCGGCCCCGGGGTTGAAATAATCACGCCAGTAGGATTAACCCCGCCAAACGGCCTGAATGAGATTTTTGCCACCTTCGGGGACATACGCCACTATATTAACGGAGATGGCACTCTTAATCCTGCCTGGGAAACCGAAGCTTTAGGGCGGGCCGTACTGCCTTTCGCCATCCCCCTCTCCTGGGACCTGGGCACTAAGGTTTCGAGGATTCAGTGCCATAAAAAACTGGTGGATATCTTTCCCGAGGTCTTAGCCGCCATCGAAAAAGCGGGGTTGAAGAACCGGATCAAAAATTATGGGGGCTGTTATAATTACCGCAGCAAACGGTCGGGCGGCAAACTGTCCACCCACAGCTGGGGTATTGCCATCGATCTCAACCCCTTGACCAATCCCATGGGCGTTCCCGGCGATATGAGCCCCGACATTGTGGCCATTTTCCGTAAATTTGGTTTCAAGTGGGGCGGGGATTGGCCCGGCAGGAATCAGGACCCCATGCATTTTCAATTCTGCACCGGCTATTAATGGCGAACGCTGAGGGACTAGTCCCTTGATCTTACCACGGTGAAGAGAAACTCCGCTTCGGCGGCCTGAAATGACCGGAGCATCGCAACCCGGGAACCGCCCACCATGCTGAAACTCACCTGGCGCAATACCATCCGGCACCCTTTGCGGGCCGCGCTCACCATCTGCGGCCTGGCCGTGGCGGTGCTGGCTTTTTGTATACTGCGCACCGTGGTGGGCGCCTGGTACGCCGGGGTGGACGCTTCCTCCCCGGTGCGTTTGGTCACCCGGAACGCCGTATCCCTTATGTTTCCCCTGCCCCTGGCCTATCTCCCCAAGATCCAGGCCGTGCCCGGCATCACCCGGATGGCCTATGCCTACTGGTTTGAAGGCATCTATATCGACAAGAAACACTTTTTCCCCCAGTTCGCGGCGTCGCTGCCCGGATACCTGGACGCCTACCCGGAATATCTCCTGCCCGAGCACCAGAAACTGGCCTTGGTCCAGGACCGGCGCGGGGCCGTGGCCGGCCGCAAGCTGGCGGCCCGCTTCGGCTGGCGGGTGGGGGATGCCATCGTCCTGAAGGGCACGTATTTCCCGGGGGAATACCGGCTGGTGCTCCGGGGCATCTATAAGGGGCAATACCCCAACACGGATGAGACCCCGCTGTTTTTTCACTGGGATTACCTCAATGAAACCTTGAAGAAAATTGCCCCGGATATGGCCGATAAAGTGGGCTGGTATCTGGTCCAGGTGGCCCGCCCGGAGTTGGCCGTGCCGGTGTCGGTGCAGATCGACGCCGCGTTCAAGAACTCCCTGGCCGAGACCCTGACGGAGACCGAAGCTGCCTTCAATTTAGGCTTTGTGGAGATGAGCTCTGCCATCCTGGTGGCCATCCAGGTAGTCTCCTGGGTAGTCATTGGGGTGATTTTAGGGGTCCTGGCCAACACCATGGCCATGAACGCCCGGGAGCGGCTCGGGGAGTACGCCGCGCTGAAGACCATGGGCTTCAAGGCCCACCACCTGGCGGGTCTCATTATGGGGGAATCGCTTATGCTCTCCCTGGTGGGGGGGCTCCTGGGCCTGGCCTTGAGCTTTCCCGCCACGAGAGCATTTCCGCCGGAGGTGGTCCAGTATTTTCCGGGCCTGGAGGTGAGCCGTATGACCATGCTGATCGGGATGGCGGTCGCCCTGGCGGTGGGGGTGCTGGCCGGGATCATCCCGGCCTGGCAAGCCACCCGGGTTAAGATCGCCACGGCGCTGCGCAAGGTGGGGTGAGGCTTTCGATTAAATTTTAATTGGAATATGGCAGGTTAACGCCTGGTCGCATATCGAGGGGATGGTCTTGAAGTAGCGCCATAAATATATTAATATCTTTACACAAAAGAGGGGGTTTTCTCATATTCTTCTTCTGAGAGAGCAATAAATATTTTATTAACTCACCGTTAATCTGTCATAGTGTTGAGTTATGGATGGAAAGAAAATTTTGATCGCCGATGATGAAATGTCGGTACGTCTTTTATTCAGTGAGTTGTTAACGGAAGAGGGATATGAAGTATACCTAGCAGCTAATGGTAGAGAAGCCCTTGAAATCTATACTAAAATAGATATAGACTTAGTTATCCTGGATATAGCGATGCCAGAAATGAATGGGATTGAGGCCTTGCGCAGAATGGTTGAAATAAATAATGGTATCCCGATTATATTCAATACCGCTTACGAGGAGTATAGACAAAGTTTTGCTACTTGGGGGGCTAGTGATTATTTAGTAAAAGCATCTGACCTTGGGGAGATTATGGAATGTATAAAGAGGCATTTACGCGAATAGTAATAGATGTGGAATTGGGTATTTATACTAAAGTTCAATAAGATCATTTGCTCAAGCATCTTACCTAGTATATAAGCTCGCATAAGGCTGTTATGGATAATAAATCTAAGAAAATTCTGGTTGCCGATGATGAAAGTTCCATGCATCTTTTATTAGGTGAGGAATTAAAAGAACAAGGATATGAAGTATTCTATGCATTCAATGGGAGAGAAGCTATGGGAATTTTCAAAAAGATTTCTATCGACTTAGTTATTTTAGACATAAAAATGCCGGAGATGGATGGCCTTGAAGCTCTACGCCAAATGAAAGAATATAAAGAGGATATCCCGGTTATATTTTTTACCGCTTACGGGGAATATAAATACGATTTTGCTACCTGGGGTGCTGATGAATATCTGGTAAAATCATCTGACCTTGGAGATCTTTTTAAGTGTGTAGAGTATTATCTGAATGAAGATAAATAAATTATTGCGGTAGAATTATAGACTTTAAATAAGGTGGAACAATCGCAATGGATCGAGTCTTAATCCTCTATAGCAATCCTTCAGATACCCAGCGCCTGCGGTTGGATAAAGAGCATCGCACTATCGACCAATTGCTGGAGAAATTGAAACTTCCTGCCGATACGATAGAGAGGAAACATGCGGTGACCAGGGAAGATCTCCTGGGAGTTCTCTCGGAAGGAAAGTATGACATAATTCAATTTTCGGGTCATGGCACCGGTGAATGTTTTTCCTTAGAAAGGGAAAACGGCATATCAAGTGAAAATATTGCTGCCGAGCAAGTGGCGCATCTTTTAATCGAGGCTCAACCCAATCTGAAACTGGCCATATTTATGACGTGTTTCTCCGCCGAGGCTTTGCCGATACTCGGCCAAGCTGCGCCGTATATCATCACGGTATTCGGCCCGGCGGATGATGCCAAATGTGTTGAGTTTACCCGGATCTTTTATGATAACTATTTTCGCAAGGATTCAATTGAGCGAGCCTATTTTTTTGCCCAAGAATACACCGGCAGTGAGCTTCAAGTCGTGCTGACCCGGCGGGCGCTGGACCAGAAAGGGGGTAAGGTGCTTTTTCAGGTATTTCCCCGGGGAGATCATTTGGGAGACTCGTTCTTGATTGATCTCGAAGAAGCGAAGCATGATATCGAGTTGCTGGGCGTTCCCCGGGAAAAATTCCTCAATATATTGACCCGCAAGATTCGCCTGCACAAAAAGATTTTTAATACTCCCCGGGAGCGGGCTATACTGCCCATCGGCCAATTTTTCGGGATTTTCTCCTGGCAAAACGCACTTGACGTTATCAAGTGCCACCGGATTTTGCGGGTCCGGTCGGACGTGGACGATAAGGCCTGCGAAGTATGGGCTAGACTTACGGTTACCTATAATGACAGCGCCGGGGAACGCTATCGCCTGCTGCCTCAGCCTTTTGGGCCAGGCATTAACAAGATCATTGGCAGGGCCCTGGAGAATTTCCGGTTCGCCTATGAGCTCATTTCCGAAAATACTGAATACCAGGAAGTGTTAAATCGGTATGTGCCGGAGCAATACCGATTGTCAAAATCAATAATGCTCGCCAATATGGAGATGGCAGATCGCAAGCTTTACCAGGAAGATTTTGGCGAGACCATGGTTTATTTGGAAAGCGTTTTGAGTGCCTTGCATGACCTGCTGGATAGGTTGACTGATGAGCTCGCCATGGAAGCTTAGAACCAATGTGACTTCACCCTTCCCGCTTCCAGGTAAGGGCCACCTTCAAATTAGCCTCACCACTTCCAGAGGCGAGGATAGCTCCCGCTTGGGCAGTTAATTTCAACCCGAACTCGACCTGGATTTGATCCGGGATTGTAGTAAGATTTTTTAATTTCGCGATAATGGTGTTGGCAATGGGCCGGACGTTCTCCAGAGCGGCTTCAAAGGTTGGCACCGCCGCGGTGATGGCCTTTTCCGCAACTCCACGTGAAGGCGCGCCGGGTGCAGTTTCAATCTCCACCCAGATTGAGCCACAGGTCTCCAGCTTGAACTCCACCATTTGCTTCATATGAACCTCCTTTCACCTCATTTATGCAAATGTAGCTTTACTTTCCTGGAACTAAAAGTCAAGAATTCTGCAGTCACTCTTTTTATGCGTAGGTTGTTAATCCCTCATGCCGATTCCCATCTCCTATAGCTATCGCAATCTCCTGGCCCGGCGGCTGACCACGTTTCTCACCGCGGTGGGGATGGCGCTGGTGGTCTTTGTCTTCGCCGCGGTGCTCATGCTTTCTGAAGGCTTGCGGCGCACCCTGGTGGCCACCGGATCTTATGATAATGTGGTGGTGCTGCGGGCCGGGTCCGAGTCCGAGGTGCAGAGCGCCGTTGACCGCTCCCAGGCCGGGATCATCGGGGCTCAGCCGGAAGTGGCTCTGGGCAAGGAGGGTAGGCGGCAGGTGGCCGCGGAGGCCATTGTGCTCATCAACCTGCCCAAGCGGGGCAGCGGCATGCCGGGCAACGTCATCATCCGGGGGGTGCAGCCGGTGTCGCCGGAGTTGCGGCGGGAAGTGCATCTGGCCGCCGGGCGTTTCTTGAAGCCCGGATCCACCGAGATCGTGGCGGGGGCTGAGATCGCCCGGCGTTTTCAGGGGGCCGGGCTGGGGGAAACCCTGCGCTTCGCCATGCGGAACTGGCGGGTGGTGGGCGTTCTGGAGGCGGGCAACACGGGCTTCTCCTCTGAGCTGTGGGGGGATGTGGAAACCCTGCTGGCGGCCTTTCGGCGCACGGGATTTTCATCGGTGATTTTGCGCCTGAGGGACCCCGCGGCCTTTGACGCCCTGAAAGCCCGCCTGGAGAGCGACCCCCGCCTGCCGGTGCAGGTGCTCCGTGAGGTGCAATTCTACGAAAACCAATCCCGGCGCCTGGCAAACTTTATCCGCGTGTTGGGCCTGGTGCTCACCGGCATTTTTGGCCTGGGGGCCATCTTGGGGGCTATGGTCACCATGTACGCCCAGGTGGGGGCCCGGGTCGCGGAGATCGGCACCCTTAGGGCCTTAGGGTTCAAGCGGCATCATATCCTGGCCGCGTTTCTGCTGGAGTCCATGTTCCTGGGATTCCTGGGCTGGCTTTTGGGCCTGGTGCCCGCGGCGCTGTTGAACTTTTTGACGCTGACCACCATCAACTGGTCCAGCTTTGCCGAACTCACCTTCAAGTTCGCCCTGACCCCGGGGATCGTGGTCAAGAGCCTGATTTTCGGCGTGGGCATGGGCCTGGTGGGGGGCTTTTTACCGTCGCTGAAGGCGGCCCGCCTGCCGCTCCTGGAGGCTCTGCGGGCGGCGTAATTTCAATGCTGTTCACTTAAGCATTGGCGACTTCTGATCGGCTGTAGGGGCGGGGTTTCCCCGCCCAGCCCGGGGCACGTTTAAGCCAGGGCGGGGGAACCCCGCGCACTACAGTACTTAAGTGAACAGCATTGGGCCTAATCGATCCTTGCAGACTTTCGGGATTAATGGGGAATCAACCCCAAAATGCCGACAATAATTAGATAGATGGCCACAATGTTATTTAAGAGTCTGGGTTGAATGAGAATTAATATTCCCGCAATAAGGGCGATAATGGGGCCTATATAAGGATGCATTGCCAGCCTCCTTTTCCTTTGAAGTTGATAACCGGGAAGTTACCAAAAGGTAAGAACCTGATGCGCGGCTGTCAATTTCAAAAAGGGAATATTCTGTGAACTGATTACAATCGGGGGGAACGGAAGACTCTCCCGGTGGCTTAACCGTTTTTCGCGGTTTTTTGTCTGGTAGTGCGCACCAGTTCCTCCAGGACCTCCATCTGGATGCGCTGAATTTCCAGGAGGCGGCGCCACTGGGTGGAGAGGAGCAGGTCCATCTTTTCGTTCAGATGCCGGATTTCGAGCTCGGCCTTGAGGTTGAGCTGGTAGTCGTGCTCGGAACGCAGGCGGTCCTTGGCGTCCTGGCGGTTCTGGCTCATCATGATGACCGGGGCCTGGAGGGCGGCCAGGCAGGAAAGCACCAGGTTGAGCAGGATGTAGGGGTAGGGGTCGAAGGGTTGCCGGATGAGGGCGATGGAATTGACCACCACCCAGATGCCGATGACCACGCCGAAGCCCACGATGAAGCGCCAACTGCCGCCGAAGAACGCGACTTTGTCGGACATCCGCTCCCAGACCGTCAACTCCTGCTCGAACTCCAGGTTGATGTTTTTGGAGAGGATTTCGTGTTCCTTCAGGCTTTCCAGCACTTCCTCGTGGAGGGTGGAAATCTGGCCCATCTCCTCTTCCAGGACGTCTTCGACATATTCGCCCCGGAAGTGGTTCAGGTCCGCCTGGCAGATGTAGCCCTGGTCGTCCCAATCGGGGTGTTTCTTGCGGATGGTGTCACGAATCCCCTCCCGGATCAGTTCTGCGGGCCAGACCTCGTCCAGATCCTTCATTTGGCGGCAAATCTGGCAGGACACCTGTTCGGCTGGATCTTCTCCCATAAGAGCCTCACTGGGGGTGGGCGAGACGGGGAATAACTGCTGCACTGTCCCTCCCCCACCCTAATTCTCTCCCCTCAGAGGGGAGAGGGGATAAAAGGAAGAACCTATTGGCAAGCGTTCTATAAGGCCATCCAACCCGCGGTTGGCGGTTCACTTCTCCACGGCGCTGTCAAAGTCCTGAGGGGTGGTGGCTTTGCGATATCCTGGAGGCAGGTCAAACAACCGGTCGGGCACCTTGCCTTCTTTGATAGCCTTATATTCCAGGGAAAAGCGGCGTTCCCGGCACTCCATCTTGATGGGCAAGTCCAATTTTTTAGCCACCCAGTAGGTCTGGATTTCGGGGCCCCGGCTGCCTGGAACGGAAACCTGGTATTTATCGGTCTCATAGCCCTCGATCAGGTCATGACCTATCAGGTGCCTGTTCACTGCCTGGGGCGGGATCTGGAGGAACTGGCCGGGCAGTTTTTTCGTCAGGGGCATCTCCAGGAAGGTCCGGCCGGGGGGGATGAGCACCCAGACCACTTTCTTATCCGGGCGCACAATGGTAACGGTCTGCCCCCGCTCATCGATAAATTCCTGGCGCATCTTGCCATCGCTGACATAGATTTTGCCCGGGAAGAGCTTGGGGCCGTCTTTGACGATCATCTGGGCGGAAAAGTCCGCCCCCCGGGCCAGTGCCGGGATTATCAGGATCAGCAGGAGGACCCACCAGAAGCGCGGCATTGTGCAGGTAACCTGCTTGATAATGTTCATAGCTACACCTCTACTGCAAGCCTTTAGGGGCGGACAGGCAAGTTCGCCCCTATGGTGGTGCCCAAGCAGAGCTTGGGCGGCAAGTGGCGTTCCCAAGTGCAACTCGGGAACGAGGGGCTAAAAGGAGGGAATCACTTTAAGGCCTCATTAAATTTCCCGGCTGCAGCCGATTCCCTGGCCGGTGAGGAAATAGTATTCCTCGCCGGCGCAGGCCAGACAGACCTTTTGGCCCCCTTGCACCCTGATCCTGGGCTCCATCACCCCTTCGCCGCAGCGGGCGCAGACCTCGGTGGTGAAAATCCGGGCATACGCCGGCATGTGGATGGTGAGGGTCTCGATCAGGAACTGCTCGGAGAGGTCCACTTCTTCCAACTCCCGGCGGGCCACGCCTTCCCACAGGTGGTGGAAGCGGTGGTGATCCTCCTCGGTGCCCTGGCGCTGGACCACCACCTTCTCAAACAACGGTCCCGCGGCGGGGTAGCGGGCAAACATGCGCTCCCTAAAGTCAGGGTGCACCACCAGGCGCACTGCCGCGCCGTCGCTGCGCCGGGCCACGGTGACTGCGGTTTTGCCCAAATCTTTATAAATCAAGGCGTTGTTGCCGAAGGTGCAGCCGGTGACCACCTGGATACCGTCGACGAAGCAGTTGTTACACTCGACGACGGCCACCATTTCCTCCATGCCGGTGTTTTCCTGATCCAGATAGTCCATAGCATACTGGCCAGCCTTGACCCCCAGGGCCAGGTAAGGGCAGCGGTGCCCGTGCATGGATTCGGCGTGGCGCAACAACCCTTCCAGGTCCCTGCTGCGAATCATGGCTTCTACGGCCGCGCGGGCCGAGGCGTGTTCATGCATAGTGTGATTCCTTTATTCGATTTAAAGAATTATTTTGTTATCCTTAAGCCATTTTTCAATCTGTGGTGATAATGTTTTATTAAGATTTTGAATATCAAATTCAATATACAATTTACCCACTATATCAGAATTTAACTTAAACATGGTTCGTTCCTTTAAGAGACAGATTTTCTTCTTTAGTCAGAACATATAACCAACTTCAAAAGATACATTTGGATTAAAAATATCACTCTCCAATCGCTCAAAAACAGCTATTGCAAAGCTGCAACCATAAATGTAACTTTCTATATTTATTAATAGATCGTCAGAATAGCTCCTAATATCTGCTCTTAATAGATTAATATTGAATTTATTGAATATATCCTTCAAAACTTTATAAATATTAATATGTAACTTTGTTGACTTAAAGGACATTATAAGAAAACAGTTCCGTCCATATTCGGGGAAATCCTGAAAAAGTCTTATTAGGGATGATCTAACCCATGATAAAGCTCTTTCGATTGGGGATTCTTTCAATTCAGAAATATCTAAACCTTTTAAAATTTCTGTAAATTTGACATCGAGAGCTTTATCATAGGCAGCATTTATATGAGATAACGTATTATATGGAGTATGAAGTCGTTTATCGATCCAAGTCTCATTTGCCCAAATGGGGAACACATCATCGAAACTTTCTAAAATTGCAACAAAAATATCAAGATCATAAATTTCCTTCCTTAAATTTTTTTGTGCTATTGAGATAGAGAGATCAATAATATTTTCCCTTGTCATAATTCTTCTACCCAATGTATCTGAATATGGAGGGATATCTGAATCATATGGATCAAGAATATCTTCTACTATATTATTCCTCCTCATTGCTAAGATAGCTTCATCTGGATTGCCTCCAAGATTATTTAATGCAGATCTCAAGTGAGGCATTGTCTCCAAACATGATAATAGAAAGAATGAATGATGTATCGGAAGTGTGTTATGTTCCTCGCAAAAATGTTCGACATATTCAAAGATAATTTTTGCTGCTTTCGATAAGCGAAAGCCAAAAGAACTTACATATTTTTCTAAATCTAAAATAGCTTCGGTAGAGGTTAATGTCATCTTAATTCACCAGATAATCCGCACCCCTCCCAGGTCTTGAATGGAAAAGGTTTGGGCATGCGTCAACGAGCCCATAAACATCATGTTCTTGGGAATGTCCAGTTCTTTGGATAGGGCGTCTACGGTCTCTGGGGTGAACAGGCCTTTCCGGGCCTGGTACTCGATCTTCAGGTCGGGATGCAATTCCCGGATAATCCCCAGGTTGCGGTGAATGTTTAACTCCGCGGCAGGATCGTCTTCGGTGTAGAGACGAAAAATCAAGACATTCTGACAGTCTTCATTGCGGCTCAGGTAATTGAAGGCCTTGATCATACGGTTCAGGGTGCCCAGGCCCACAAACACCACGGCCCGGATATTGGCGATGGCCTCGATGCGTTCTTCCACCCCTTCCCGCCAGTGGGAGAACCGGGTGAGGACCCGGTCAATGAGGGTAAGGATCCATTTGAGGATAGGGATGCGCATGTACATGGCGATGCCGCCCAGTACTGCGGGAATGAAGTAGATGGCAAAATAGCCCAGGAAAACGAAGTTAATCGCCAGGTTACCCAGGATGCCCACGCAGGTGGCGATCACGCCTAGGATAACCGACCCCCACCCGGCCCGGAAGGTGCGCTTCAGTTCGGGGCGGTTTACCTTGAGGAGGATATTGCCAATACCGAACAGGGTCATCACCCCGAGGAAGGAGATGGTGTAAACCCCGGCCAGAGACAGCAATTCTCCGCCCGTGAGGTAGAGGATGGAGATGCACAGGATCATGAAACCGACGATGATGAGAGGGAAACTACCCCGCCGGGTTTGCTTGAGGAGAAACTGGGGAAAACACTGGTCCAAGGTCATGCGGTGCACCAGGCCGCTTACGCCCACATAACTGGTGAGCACTGCGCCGGAGAGGACCAGGACGGCGTCCAGCACGATGAGCGTGTGCAAGGAATGGCCGCCCACCAGCATGCCCATTTGGCCCACCAGGTCGTCCTTGGCGCCGATAATCTCCGGCACCATAAAGAGTCCCAGGGCCAACAGGGCAATGAGGGGATTGAACACGGTTACCGCCAGCCACATATTACGCAAGGTCAGGCGAAAGACGCCGGGGCGCTGCTGCTCGACGTAATTGGCGGAGGACTCGAAGCCGCTCACGCCCAGCATGGCCGCGGAAAAACCCAAAAAAAGGGCCTTGGGCCAATAGACGTCATGGCGCAGCAGGGCTAGATTCGCCAACCAATGGGTGATGAGATTGGCGCTGAAAATGACCCAGATAACAAACAAGGTCAGGGTAGCCAGGTGCAGCAGGAAAATGCCCAGGGCCACCCGGGCCGAATCCGTAATCCCCAAGATGGTCAACCCGGCAAAGACTGTGAGCACCACCGCGGTAGTCTCCAGGGGCGGCAAGCCGGGATACAGGTCAATTAAATATGCGGCGGCGGTCTTGGCCGAGATCACCGCAGTGGCCAGGTACGACAGGAGGGTGAGGCAGGCGGCGAAGGAGGCGTCGAACTTCCGGGTGCAGTTGAGCAGGCAGTTGTAGGCGCCGCCGTCCAGGGGCAGGGCCTCCACCACCTCGGTGTAGATCTTGCGATAGAGGTAGAGCACCCCGGCGGCCAGCAGCAGGGCCACCGGCGCGAGGGCGTGGGCATAGACGATGGCGATGGCCGAGACGTAAAGGCAGGAGGAGGTGATGTCATTGCCGCAGATGGCGGTGGCGTGCCAGGCCCCCAGCCGCTCTTTTTTGACTTTGCCCTGAATGAGCTCTTCCGGGGTGGGTTGCTCCACGACCAAAGGAGCGGTGATCTCAGCGTCGCTCATTTAGTCTTTTTAATAGATTTTTTCGTTTTTGTCGAGCTTTCCGCAAGGCCGGGGATTTGCGCCGCGGTCGCTTTGGTGCTAAGATCATCGTTAAATTTGGAGCAGATCCCCGTCTAAAGATGCAACTCAAACAAGCCATCGTTGCCCTTTTGAGCCCTGACGCGCTTGAAGCCGTCTGTCGGGAATATGGCCTAGAAGCCGACAGCAGCCGGTTGGCCCTGGCGTACCAGGTGATGCGCCATGAGCCGGTAGCAGTTGAAGAATTGTTGGAGTATTTGACGGAAGCGGAAGTGCAAAAAGTTTGTGCGGCCCGGGGAATTGCCGGCAGGAGGAAAGCCACTCTCATCAAAAAGCTTCTGAAGACCGAGCGCGGCCCCACTTTTGTGGCCCTGGACTTTGAAACCGCCGATTATTCCCGGGACAGCGCCTGCGCCCTGGGATTGGTGCGGGTGGAAAACCACCAAATCGTTAAGCGTTCCTACAGCCTGATCAAACCGCCGCGCAAAAGATTCGTCTTCACTTATCTCCACGGCATCACCTGGGAGGACGTGGCGAACCAGCCCACCTTTGGCGAACTGTGGCCCAGTTTCAGCCCAATGCTTGCGGGGATCGATTTTCTGGCGGCCCACAACGCCTCGTTTGACCGGTCGGTGCTCCATAAGTGCTGTGAGAAAGCGGAGTTGGAGCCGCCCAAGATTCCCTTCCGCTGCACGGTGCAACTGGCCCGGCAGACCTGGAACATATACCCCACGAAACTGAATCATGTCTGCGATCATCTGGGCATTACCCTCAAGCACCACCAAGCCGCGTCCGACGCCGAGGCCTGCGCCCTGATCGTCATGGCGGCGCACAAAATTCCCCCAAAATAATTCCCGAGTTAAGACTCGGCGCGCCAGAGGAGAAACGGCGTGCCCTGCCGGTTCAGCCATTGGCGGCGGTGGGCAAAATCAGGGAGGACCGCGGCCACGACGCCCCAGAACCGGGGGTTGTGGCCGGGGACTTTGAGGTGGGCCAGTTCGTGCACCACCACGTAGTCGATGACTTCCGCAGGCAGCAGGATGAGGCGCCAGTTGAATTTGAGGGTGCCGTCGGGATGGCATTCGCCCCAACGGCGCTTCCATTCTTTTAGTTCCACCGGACCGGGCGCAAGACCCATGGTTACCGCAAAATGGCGCACCCGTCCATGGAGCAGCCCAAAAGCGCGCTCGGCATACCAGGCGACCAACCGGGACCAGAGATCGGCCCCGTTTGGCAGAGGCACCCGAATCTCCTGGCCATTCAGGGTTACGGGTCCCGTGGCACCCTTAAGCACCGTGAGCCTTAAAGGCTGTCCAAGGAGGTGGGCCTCCCCTGCCTTGAGTTGCCCCCAGGCCGCCTTACGGTCCGCCACCTTGCGTTCGAGCCAGGCGCCGTGTTTTTCAAAAGCCCGGGCGAGGTTTTCCTTGGAGGTGCCTCGGGGCATAGTCACCACCACCCGGCCTTCGGCGGTGACCATGAGGGCGATGCTCTTGCGCCTGGGGCTGATGCGGTATTCGATGTCTAGTTCTGTCATTTTAGGGTTTGCCCGGCAAGCCGTGCGCCTACGACGATCATAGGAGTTGCTTATGGCTCCGGAAGGGGATTCGGGATTGATTTTTTAACTACTTGGAAATCCTCCTAAATAACCATTTTTAAAAGGGGGGCTTTCCCTTTGCAGGAATTACTTAACTCTAAATTTCGGAACCGATTACTGTAAAACCATAAATAAGGGGCCAGGGAAATCCCTGACCCCTAAGCGTATCTTGAGCCGGCCTATTTTACAACCGGTAGCGTTCGTCCACGATGCGCTCCACTTCTTCTTCAGACGGCATGGTGTCCCGGTAGCCCGCCATATATTGGTTTCTGAGCCAGCGGAAGAGGCTGACGGTTTCGTTGATGCGCACGATCTCTGGGATATCGCCGCTTTTCACCGTCTTGATGTGCTGGTTATACTGGCCTAGCATGGAAACCACATCATAGAAGGTGGCCGCGTCCCGCTTGATGCCCCGCTTGAAGGACTTGCCCTCCGTGGGATAGATCAGGTCAGGGGCGGGGTTGCCCGAAATGTCGATGCGCTGGAAGGGCCGGCGCACCGCCACCTGCCATTTCCGGGACTCCACCATCATCCGGGAGATCATCGGCCCGGCCCAGTCGTTGGTCACGTGGCCCGTGGGGCAGGCGGAGAAGAACTCCACCAGGGAGGGGCCGTTGTAAGCGATGGCTTCCTTGAGGATCTTGATGGCATAGAAGGGGTTGTCGACAGTGAGCTTGGCCGCGTAAACATGGGAGATGGCCATGGCCTGGCTGATAATCCGGCGGTGCAGGGTGGTCTTGCCCGCGTACTTCCTGCCGATGGGGGAGGTAGAGCGGTCGGTCCCGAAACGGGTGGCCCCGGACTTCTGCATGCCGGTGTTCATGTAGCCTTCGTTGTTGAAGATTACCCAGGTGATGTCAAAGTTTTCGCCCAGGGCATGGTTGAAGGGACCATTGCCGATGTCGTAAATGGCGCCATCCCCGGCAAAGACGATGATCTTGGTGAGCACGCTGTTGTAACGGTTTTGATAGGCCTGGTCCAGGCTGAACTTGGCCCCCAGGGCGGCGGCGGAGGCGGTGCCGAAACCGTAGTGGCCTGCCGGATACATCCGGGTATTGAAGGGGTTCACCAGTTCGGAGACCTGGTCGCAGCCGGTGGCGTTGATGGAGTAGATGTTGAAGCCGTGGTCCAGCATGTGCTCGATGGCCCGCTTGTTTTTCTCCGACAGGATCTTGAGGCCCTGGTAGAAGGTGGCGATGCCCTGGGGGTTATTGCGCAGGGACTCCGCCGCGAAGAAGGTCAGCAGGTTGATGACCCCCTCGGAGCAGCCCGGGCACAGGGTGTGCTTGCCGGGGTAGAGCTTGGAGAAGACGAAGAGCACCTGATGGTTGAGGGACAGCTTGTCCACGTACGGGGCCAGGTTGACCGTGTTGTCCCATGCCCGGCAGGCCGCCGGGAGAAAGTCCTCGTCTTTCACGGTGTTTTTGTCCACCATTTTCAGGGCATCGGTGGGGCACACCTGGGCACAAACGCCGCAGCCCTTGCAGGCGGCGGGGTCGGCGTTGATGTTTAAGGCGAAGCGCTCCCAGGGGATGCCCTTGGGTGGGCTCTTAAACTTCTTGAAGTACCGGGCCGCGTCATCTACCGGCCGATCGGTGACGGTGGAGATGAGGGCCGAATCAGGGCAGGAGGCGGTGCACAAGCCGCAGGCGATGCATTTCGAGGCGTCATAGACCGGCAGTTGGGCGCCGATGAAGCTCATATCCCGGTAGCGGCTGGTGCCCGCGGGCACGATGGGCAGGAAGTGATCCCAAGGAACTTTTTTGCCGTCCAGGATGGGTTTGACCATATCCTGGTAAAAGACCTCCTGGTAATTCTCCGTCAGGTTCACCGACTTGATGATCCCCATATGGTCTTTGTCGGCAAGGAGCACCGGGAGGCCCGCGGTCCTCGGACCCTGGCCGAAGTTCTCCGGCAGCGGCGGGGTGTAAGCGGGAGCGGTGGCATCTAAAGAGATGGTCCCAGGGGCTTTTTCACTGACGTGGCCGGAGGCCTGGTCGGCGCCGTATTTGAGCAATGAGACGTTGGACTCCAGCATTTCCCGCTTTTTGGTGCCCAGTTTCTTTTCCAGGATTTTCTTGAAGCGCTGCTCGAATTCCTTTTCGGTCAGAATGCCCATCTCCCGGTTGATGAGGCCCAGGAAGGCTGCGCCGGGGAGGTTGCGGTTGAGGTGCTGGAGCGCTGCCCGGGTGCCGTCGATGGCCATGATTTTGATGCGCCGGTACTTGATCAAGGACTGGACCTGGGACGAGAAGGTAGCCATGATATCATAGCAGCTTTTAGGGGTATTGATGACCAGGAGGCCGTTTTCCTTCAAGCCGCCCACATACTCTCGGAGAATCTGGTCAGACAGGAATTTTTCATTGAAGAAGGCCAGTACGTCCCGTTCCGTAAGTTCTGAGGAGTTGCGGATGGGCTGCGAGGAGATACGCAGGTTCATGAAGACCGGGGCGCCTTTGCGGGCGGCGCCGTAGCGGGCCCCGGACTGGATGTATTTCTTGCCGGTGCCCACATCCTGGGCATAAATAAGGGCCGCGGACTCCAGCGCAGTTTTAACACCTTCGGCGCCCACCCCGATGAAGGTCATGCCCAACTCCCGCTCCAGGTAACCGGGAAGCGGCGTAGGCCGCAGGGTCAGGGGGCCTTCGATGCCCACGTAAAAATCCCGGTGGAAACGCCGCTTTTTTTCGTAAAACGACAGCATGTTCTCCACCACGGCGGCGGCATCGTATTTGTTGAAATCCTTGCTGCCCAGGCCGTAGACTCCGTGGAAAAGGGTGGGCATATCTTCCCGGCCATAGATGCGGTGCTCTTTTTTGCCTTCCCGGCCGGCCCGGAGAGAGATTTGCAGGGAGGCCTGCACGTCGGCCAGGAGAAGCTGATTGTGGGCGGTGCCGGAGCGCTCCAACACCGAGATCACCTTGGCCTTGCGCATCCCATAGGCCAGCTCTTCATAGCAGGGCGGGTTGAACAACACCGGCCGCACCACTCCGATCTTGTAGCCTTTCACATCCCGGTAGTAGTCCACCACGTCTTTGACCACGCCGGCGGCGGAGCCCAAGAGGACCACGACCATGTCGGCGTCTTCGGTGCGGTAGCATTCCACCACTTTAAGGTTGGTGCCCAGAATCTTGTTCATGTTATTCATGGCCAGGGTGAAACCCCGGCGGAAGAAGCGGTAGGCCAGATCCTGGGCCACCTGGCCTTCCATGGTCAGGTCGGTGTCGGTGAAGGTGCCGGTGAGGGTGCCGTGTTCGAAGTTGGGTTGGTAGATGCGGTTGGGCGGCCCCACATAATACTCCAGGAAGGCGTCGGAAAGTTCCTTGATATTTTCGATAGCGTGGCTCTTGATGAAACCGTCACCGATGACCATAGTGGGCATCATCACCTGCTTGAGTTCGCTCACTTTAAAGGCCACAGGCAACAGGTCATGGAGCTCCTGGTTATCCTCGCTCACCAGTTGGGCCCAGCCCGCGTTGCGCACGGCGTAAAAATCGGTGTGGCCGCAGTGGATGCTCAAGGAGCCTTTGTTGACTTCCCGGGCCATGACGGTCATCACCACCGGCAGGCGCTTGCCCGCCACGGAAAAGAGGTTTTTGGTCTTAAGGAGGAGGCCCTGAGACGAAGTGTTGTCGGCGTAGCGCCCGCCCTGACAGGCCATGGCCTCAACCGCGGCGATGGCCGAGAGTTCGTCGCTGGGTTGAAAGTACATGAGTTCGTTGCCGAAGAGGTTTTTTTGGCCGTTGGCGGCCACCCGGGCAAAGGTTTCGGCAATAGGGGTGGACGGAGTGATGGGGTAGCCGCAGAGGCCGTCGACGAGGCGGGTCAACACCGAAATGGCCGCCTGGTTACCATCCATCAAGACCTCCTGCCGTTTGCGGATATTTTCCAGCAAAGTTTTAGGGATGGTGGCCAGGTCGAAGGCAAAGAGCTCGCTGGCGTCAAAGCGCTCCCATTCCGTGGGCCAATCGATGGGCAGGACTTTGTCTTTGCGGGTTTTGCGCAACCGGTGGTAGGGGAGTTGCTGACGCAAGGTATCGATTTCGGTGCTAGGTCTCATGGGGGCACTCTCCTTTACAAGAAACTAATGAAGTTTTTATCGCAAATTAATAAAGCCTTGGCAATAAAAAATCGCTTGACCTATAAAATTATCCTTCATAAGATTTGATAAGATATTTTGAAGGATAAAAATGGCAGCCGAATATTTTTTCCGGGAATTCGAGGCAACGCAACAGGAAACCCTGGCCCGAGCCGTCCAGGCCTATGGGAGTTATCTGAACGCCCTCAAGAGCGGCCGACCCCTCAAGGGCGGCATGCATTGGAAAAAGATCAAGGGTAAGAACTACTTATATAAATACCGGGACCGCTACGGCAACGGTGAGAGCCTAGGGCCTCGGTCGCCGGAAACAGAACGCCGGTTCACGGAATTCGGACGCGAGCGCCGCGAGTTGGCGGAGCGACTGGCTTCCCGGCGTGAGGACCTGGCCACCACAGCCCGGTTCTGCCGGGCGGCTTTAATCAACCGGGTCCCCGAGACCGTCATACGTATCATACGCCGCCTGGAAATGAGCGGTCTGACGGGAGCCACGGTCACCGTTATCGGCACCCACGCCCTGCATGCTTATGAATTTGCCGCTGGGGTCTTTATTGACGTGCTTAAGGAATCGCCGTTTTGGTCCGGTGCCGCACAAAAACTCACGCTGGGGGCAGCACGGCCAGTTCCGCCGGACGACCTCCTGCGTCTGCTGCGCCAGGCGGATCGCTCCTTTCAGCCCTTTCCCGGCAACGGTTTCCGGGCTGTCAATAAAGCCGGTTTTCTGGTCAAGTTAGCGCAGCCGCCAATCGTAAGGGTCCAGACCAGGGCCACGCCCCATAATGCTTCAGGGCCCGCGGTACCGGCCGAATCCGGCGATCTTATTGCCCTCTTGAGTGCTCCCAAGTTTTCCCAGGTAGTCATCGGCAAGCGGGGCACGCCGGCCACCCTGGCGGTCCCCGATCCCCGGGCCCTGGCCCTGCATAAACTTTGGCTGAGCCAGCAAGAGGACCGGGAGCCAGCCAAACGCAGCCGGGACCGCACCCAGGCCATGGCCCTGGCGGAGATGATCCTGCGCTACCTGCCCCAGTATTATTTTTTCTCTTCCCAACTTAACCTCTTTCCCCCCGAGGTGGTCCGCCCGGCCCAGGGGCTGGTGGAGGGGTATGAATCGAGTGAGGACCTGGACCTGGATTAGTGTCATGCCGCGTGAAAAGTCAGGAAGAGTTTGCACCCCGGATGTTTGTACTTATATTAAATCAGAGAACCTTCCCGGAGGATGGCGAATGGATGGATCTGCCCATGTAATCCTTTCCCGGCTGCAGTTTGCCCTGACCACCTAAAGACCCTTGAGACAATCGGGGGATAAATGAAGAGAAAGAAATATTCCGTTTTTGTCGGCTTGTTATCGCTAGGTGCCGTAACTTTCCTCGCAGGTTGCAGCACGATAGTTCTATTGGACCCCAAAGGACCGATCGGCGAGTCGGAGCGGTTCGTCATCATTGCGGCCATCGTGCTCATGGCGATCATCGTCATTCCCGTCTTCATCATGGCTTTCTGGTTTCCCCGAAAGTACAGAGCTTCCAATACCGAATCGACTTATATGCCGAAATGGGGTTATTCCGCCAAAATCGATTTTTTCATGTGGGCGGTTCCCATTGCCATTGTCACGGTCCTGGCGATTCTGGCCTGGACCTATACCCATTCTCTGGATCCCTATAAGCCCATCCCTTCGGCCGAAAAGCCCATCAACATCGAAGCCGTATCCCTGGATTGGAAATGGCTCTTCATCTACCCGGATGAGAAGATCGCGACCGTCAATCAAATCACTTTCCCCGTCAATGTGCCACTCAGCTTCAAAATCACCTCAGACACCGTAATGACTTCCTTCTTCATCCCGCAGTTGGGTAGCCAGATTTACGCCATGGCAGGCATGCAAACCCGATTGCACCTCCTGGCTGATAAACCAGGTATTTATGCCGGTCACAATAATCAAATCAGCGGTATCGGTTACGCTGACATGCATTTCAAGGCGAATGCGGTTTCCCCTGAAGAGTTTCACGCGTGGGTGCAAAAGATCAGGCAATCTCCGGAAAAGCTTGATCTGGACCGGTATGAGAAGCTCGCCAAGCCGAGCCTCGGGTACCACCCCGTGACCTATTTCTCTGTAGTCGAGCCCGATCTATTTGTGTATATCCTGCGCAAATTCGATCCGGCGTGGGGCAAACATCCCGGTCATATGAGCCGAGGCTCCGTTTCCCCACATGCAAGACACGACGTTTCGGAGGAGAAGTGAGATGTTTGGCAAGTTAACCCTTGCGGCGATTCCGTATGACAACATGATCACGTTCAGCGCCGTAATTGGTGCGTCTCTCCTGGGCCTGGTGATCATGGCCTTAATCACTTACTACAGAAAGTGGCCCTACCTTTACAAAGAATGGCTGACCAGCCTCGACCCCAAAAAGATCGGCATCATGTACATTATCCTGGCATTGGTCATGCTGCTGCGCGGCTTCTCCGATGCCATTCTGATGCGCGGTCAGCAGGCCATGGCCGCGGGCGGCTCCCTTGGTTATCTGTCCGCTGACCACTTCAATCAGATCTTCAGCGCTCACGGCTCGATCATGATCATCTTCATGGCCATGCCGTTTCTTACCGGGCTGATGAATATCGTGGTGCCGCCGCAAATCGGGGCCCGCGATGTCGCCTTTCCCTTTCTGAATTCGCTCAGTCTCTATCTAACCGCAGCCGGGGCGATGCTGATCATGGTATCTTTGGGTTGTGGTGAGTTTTCCCAAGCCGGATGGTCGGGATATACCCCGCTGACCGAACAACAGTACAGCCCGGGCACCGGGGTGGACTATTGGATCTGGGCCTTCCAGATCGCGGGTATCGGCACGACCTTGAGCGGTATCAATTTTCTCGTCACCATCCTGAAAATGCGCGCTCCCGGAATGAACCTTATGCGGATGCCGATGTTTGTTTGGACTAGTTTGTGCACCATGGTGCTCGTAGTTTGGGCCTTTCCGGTTCTGACGGCCAATCTATTTATGATAACCCTCGACCGCTACCTGGGCATGCATTTTTTCACCAACGACTTTGGTGGCAATATGATGATGTATGCCAACCTGTTCTGGACCTGGGGGCATCCCGAGGTTTATGTCGTGATTCTGCCGGCTTTCGGAATCTTTTCGGAGGTCGTTGCCACTTTCTCCGGGAAACGGCTATTCGGCTATGGGTCCATGGTTTATGCCGTTGCGGTCATCACGGTTCTGTCCTTTTCCGTCTGGGTGCATCATTTTTTCACCATGGGCGCCAGCCCGAACGTCAACCTCTTTTTCGGGATTGCGACCATGTTGATTGCCATCCCCACCGGGGTGAAAACCTTCAACTGGCTGTTCACCATGTATCGCGGCCGCATCCGGTTTAATACGCCGATGTACTGGGCCCTGGGGGGATTCGTGACCTTCGCTGTCGGCGGGTCCGCTGGCGTACTGCTGGCAATGCCGCCCGCTGATTACGTATTGCACAACAGCCTGTTTTTGATCGCCCATTTCCACAATATGCTGATCCCCGGGTCGCTGTTCGGCTTTATGGCAGGGTATTATTATTGGTTCCCCAAGGCCTTCGGCTTTCGGTTGCAGGAAGATTGGGGCAAACGCGCCTTCTGGTGCTGGCTGATCGGCTTTTATCTTGCCTTTATGCCCCTGTATGTGCTGGGCTTCATGGGCATGCCCCGCCGCATGGCGTTTTATCCCAACCCGGCCTGGCATCCCTATCTGCTCGTCGCCGCCTTGGGTACGGCCGTGATTGCGCTTGGCATCCTCTTTCAGGGAATCCAGTTGTTCGTCAGCATAAAGGAGCGCCAGGCGCTCAACGATCCCACCGGCGATCCCTGGGACGGCCGCACCTTGGAATGGCTGACCTCTTCTCCTCCCGCGGTCTATAACTTCCCGAAGGCACCTGTTGTAGATGACATCGATGCCTTTATGCACATGAAGGAAAAAGGCGGCGCGGATCCTCGGCCGGATCAATATAGCGACATCGAGATGCCAAAAAACGCGCCGCACGGCTTGATCATTGGCTTATTGGCTTTCGTGTTCGGATTTGCCATGATCTGGTACATCTGGTGGCTGGCCGGACTGGCCGCTCTGGGTATGCTTTTCACGGTCATTGCCCGCTCATTCGACGACGACCTCCATTATCTCATAACCGCCACCGAGGTCGAGCGGATCGAAACTGAACGCTTCGCCAGTTGGCCTTGGTCGAGGATAGACTCCACATCAGACCAACAGAATATTCCAGAACCCGTACCGGAGAGGTAAATGATGACCACAGACGCTTCGACCATCGGCGCCGCTCATAACGAAGAAGTTGAACACGATACCGTCGCGATGCAGACCTTCGGTTTCTGGCTCTACCTTATGAGCGACCTCATCATATTTGCGACGCTCTTCGCTACTTTTATCGTGCTGGGCCGCAACTATGCGGGCGGACCGACAGGGAAGGAATTGTTTGACCTGCCTTACCTGTTGGGTGAAACCTTGTTCCTGCTGGTCAGCAGTGTAACCTATGGTCTGGTCATGCTGGCCGTGCACGACGGCAAGACGAAGTGGGTTCTGATCGGACTCGCCGTCACCTTTCTGCTGGGGCTCGGTTTTGTCTCCCTGGAAATCAATGAGTTCCACGGTATGATTGCCGCGGGGCACGGGCCGGACCGCAGCGCCTTCCTTTCGAGTTTTTTCACCCTGGCAGGGACTCACGGTGCCCATGTGACTTTCGGGCTGATCTGGATGGCGGTCGTGATAGGTCAGGTCGCCGTCAAAGGGTTGACCTCTCCCGTTCAATCACGGCTGATGCGTCTGAGTATGTTCTGGCATTTTCTGGATCTCATATGGATCGGCATATTTAGTATCGTCTACCTGATGGGAGTTGTGTAAATGAGTCAAGCATCTATCGACAGCATCGGCGCAAGCAGGGGAAGTCTCAAATCGTACCTCACCGGCTTCGTTCTTTCCCTTATTCTGACCGCCATTCCGTTTGCCTTGGTGATGAGCGGTACTTTGTCCCCCACGGCGACCCTATCCGGCATATTCGTAGCTGGCATCGTGCAGATTATGGTGCACTTGCATTACTTCTTGCATCTGGACACAACATCTGCGGCGCGTTGGAACGTGCTAGCCCTGATCTTCACTTTATTGATCATGGTCCTCTTCGTCGGCGGAACCCTCTGGATCATGTCTAGCCTGAATTACCGAATGATGTGAAGCTGGCGGTCAGCTATTAGCTTTCAGCAGTCAGCTTTTTAAAGAAAAACAATTTGTTCCGTTACCTCAACAAATCAACCATTATCGACCTAATGTTCTAACTTATTGTTTTTGCTGATAGCTGACAGCTGATCGCTTAAGATGATGTGAGAATGCCTGAAAGGATCAAAAACTATGTGCTCGTTGCCAAACCGGGGATCGTTTTCGGCAACCTGATCTCCGCGGCAGCCGGCTTTTTTCTTGCCTCCAAAGGGCGGGTTGATGGCGCTCTTCTCCCGGGGACTCTCATCGGCATATCCTTGGTGGTCGCTTCCGGTTGCGTTTTCAACAACTGTGTCGATAGAAAAATAGACCGAAAAATGATCCGGACCCGCAACCGCGCCCTGGCCAAGGGGCTCATCAACCTGCCGATCGCCGTATCCTACGCCACGCTTTTGGGCATTGCGGGCCTGGCACTGCTCTGGACGGCAACCAACCTGCTGGCAGTTAGCATCGTGCTGGCGGGCCTGGTGATTTATGTGGGCGTATACAGCCTGTACCTGAAGCGCAATTCCGTCTACGGCGCGTTGATCGGCAGTCTGGCGGGAGCCACACCGCCCCTGGCGGGATATTGCGCAGTCACCGGCCGCTTCGACCTGGGAGCAGTGATATTGTTGTCAATCTTCAGCCTATGGCAGATGCCTCACTGCTACGCCATCGCGGTTTTTCGGTTTGAGGATTACACTCACGCGGCCATCCCGGTTCTGCCGGTTAAGCGGGGAACCGCCGCGGCAAAAAAGCATATTGTTGGTTATATCTTGGCCTTTATGGCCGCCACGCTGATGCTGCCCGTAGGCGGCTACACCGGTTACAGCACCTTTGCAGTGGCGACCGTGTTGGGCCTGACCTGGCTGTATATGGCCTGGTCGGGCTACAAGGCAAAAGGTGAACGGCTCTGGGCCAAGAAACTTTTTATCTTCTCCATTCTGACCATATTCATTCTGAGCGTCATGATGTCAACCGATTTCACCGCGCCTGTCCCGTCAGAAATTCTTCTGAGCTATGCTCCGTAGTCCAAACCGCTGTATTGAGAAATTTGTTATCAGTAACAGCGGGATCGAAGTGCCAGGGATATCGCTGATCAAGGATTTCGACAAGGTTCAGAGAGAATACCATCAGGATAATTGCTGGTGGGATCGGGCCAGGTGGCGAGGAGGCAAGGTTTTGCGGTTATAGCGATTGCCAAAAGTTCTTTCCTTATTATTCCCCTCTCCCCTTGTGGGAGAGGGCTAGGGTGAGGGGTGGATAGAAAAAACTTTTGGCAATGAGTATAAGTTTCGCGCACGCAGGTTGGGTTAATTGCGTCTCAGGCCCGCGAGTCTTGGCGATGCTGCTCCCGGTCGAGCCAGACCTGGAACATATCGACGCCTGGCTCCGTCGGGACCGAGAAGACTTTGACAGTTTGGGTTTTGCCCCGAAGTTGGACTTCGCCCTGGGGCACCACAGGAATATCGGAGTCCAAACCCAGACGCGTGTTCTCTTCGATGAGAATAGGCTGCCTTAAAACTTTGGTGTGCGATTCGAGGCGAGAGGCCAGGTTTACTGTATCGCCGATGCAGGTATAGGTGGCGCGCCTTTGGGTGCCGACAAAGCCGGCCACAACGGCGCCTGAGGCTATGCCTATGCCGATGGCAATGGGGGGGCGCTGCAACCCGGCTTGCTCTTGATTGAACAGTTTAATGCGCCGGATCATCCCCAGAGCCGCGCGGACCGAGCATTGGCGATGATCTTCCCGGGGCAACGGCGCCCCGAAGATCGACATCAACCCATCACCCGCCATCAGGCTGACAATGCCGCCCTCGCTGGCCGTAGCATCGATGATCATGCCATAGTAAGCGTTCAAGAGCTCAATGGTATCGTTAGGGTTTTGGGATTCGGCCAGGGTCGTAAAGGAACGGATATCGCAGAACAACACCGTCGCGTCCACGGTCCGGCCGCCCAAGGAAAAGCCCGAGGACATTAATTCTTCCGCAACTTCGTCGGTGGCGAATTTGCGAAACAGTTCCCGCTGTTCATCGAGGAGGCGTTTTTTCTCCAGGCTGGCGCCGACCCGGGCTTTCAGTAAAACGGGATTAAACGGCTTATTGAGATAATCCGCGGCCCCCATCTCGATGCACTTGACCACGCTGTCAATTTCATCTACCGCGGAAATCATGATCACCGGAATGTCCCGCCAGCGGGGATTGGCGCTTATCTGCTCCAACACTTCATAGCCATTCATCTCGGGCATTTCAATATCGAGCAAGACCACATCAGGGGAATGGGCTTGAAGCATTTCCAGAGCCTGTCGGCCATGTTCCGCAAATAAGACCTGGTGCCCTTGCTGTTCCAGGCTGCGGGCTAGCATCAAACGGTTCATGCGATTATCATCAACAATAAGGATTGAGCCCGTAAGTTTAGGCATAGGCATAGGTGGCTCCCGGTGTGGTTCGTATACTCATTGCCAAAATTTTTTTATTAACCCCTCACCCTGACCTCTCCCAAAAGGGGAGAGGAGAATAAGAGGAACGAACTTTTGGTAAGCGCTATAAGCCCTGGTTTTTCATTTGATCAGCTCCTGGAGCGCTTGCTTGACTAAGTTGTATTCGGCCTCAGCCAGCGCCACAGTGTCCGAGACCTCAGCCATTCTGCCTTCTCTGCTGAGCATCTCCAACCCTTTGGCCAGTTCGGATAATTTCGTTGCCCCGATTTGGGCGCTGTTGGATTTAAGACTGTGCGCGGTGCGACGGAAGAGTTCAGCATCATTGGCGGTCAAGGCCTGCTGCATATCCAGCAACAGATTGGGCGCGTCCTCATTAAAGACCTCGATGACTTCGCCGATGAAGTCGTCGCCCATGGCCTGCCGAAAACTCTCAAACTGCTCAGGGTCAATGGCCGGTCCTGATTCCGGAGGCAAATCCGGGGAAGCCTTCGGTTGGGTTTGGTTCAGGGCCGAAACCAAGGCCTCGACGCGAATCGGCTTGGTAATATAGTCATCCATGCCAGCATCTAGGCACTTTTCCCGGTCTCCCTGCATGGCGTTGGCGGTCATGGCAATAATCCGCGGTTTTTGGGCGGCAGACCAGGTCTGCTTGATGCGGCGTGCTGCTTCCAGTCCGTCCATCTCCGGCATCTGCACGTCCATCAATACCACGTCATAAGGTTGGCGCTGCAAGGCGGCCAGGGCTTCTACGCCATTGGCGGCCACGTCGGCCTGATATCCCATCCGCGCCAACAGTCGCAAGGCGACTTTCTGGTTCACGGCATTGTCCTCGGCCAGGAGAATTCGCAGCGGCAGCCGTTGGGCCTGGTGGGAATCGATATGGGCCGTAGCCGCGGCGCCGCTTTGGCGAACGGTTATCGGTTGCTCCGCAAAAAGGTTCATCAGGGCGTCGAATAATTGGGAGGGTTTGATGGGCTTGGTGATTTGGGCTGCGAAGATTGAGCTGTCCGGGCCAGTTTCCCGGTGACCCAGGGAAGAAAAGAGCACCAAGGGCAGGGTGGGGTTCAAGGCGCGAATCTCCCGGGCTAGCATGACGCCGTCCATTTCCGGCATTTGCATGTCCAGAATCACCACATCAAAGGGGTCGCCACGCCTGATCCATTCCAGCGCCTCCCGGGGTTTACCTGTGTCCCGGGCCAGCATGCCCCAGGAGCGCGTTTGGAGGACGAGGATGCGGCGATTGGTGTCGTTGTCGTCCACGGCCAGTATGCGTTTGCCGGCTAGGTGGGGCTGGAGCCTCAGCAACTCCTGCCGGGTGACTACGGGCATGACTACCGGCTCGGCCTGGATGGTGAAATGAAATGTCGCTCCCTGCCCCGGCAAGCCGGTGCTTTCGACCCACATGCTGCCGCCCATCATTTCGCTGAGCCGCTTGCAGATGACCAAGCCCAATCCCGTGCCGCCGTATTTGCGGGTGGTGGAGGCATCCACCTGGCTGAAAGATTGGAAGAGGCGGCCGAGACGATCTGGCGGTATGCCGATGCCGGTATCCGTCACGGCAAAATGCAAAACCAAGTGAGCAGGCGAAGCCATGGCGGGTTTTCCTGCCTCAGTCAATTCGCCGGATTCCACCCGGGCCGTCAGGACAATTTCCCCTTTTTCAGTGAACTTCACGGCATTGGTGAGCAGGTTGACCAAGATCTGCCGCAGGCGGGTGACATCGCCGGCAATAGTGGCCGGGACTTCCTCAGCAATCTGATAGGCCAATTCCAGACCTTTATGCGCCGCCAAGGTGGTCACCATATCCAGGGCGCTTTCAAGGCAGTGGCGCACATCAAAAGGCTGGTGCTCCAGTTCCATTTTGCCGGCCTCGATCTTGGAAAAGTCAAGGATATCGTTGATGATATTCAGGAGAGCGTCGCCGCTGGCACGAATCGTCTCGGTGAATTCCCGTTGTTCTTCATTAAGGGGGGTATCGAGTAAGAGGTGGGTCATGCCGATAACCCCGTTTATCGGGGTGCGAATTTCGTGACTCATCATGGCCAGGAACACACTCTTGGCCTCGTTGGCGGCTTCGGCGGCTTCTTGGGCCTCTCCGGCTTCGGCGTAAAGGCGGGCATTGTCCAAAGCCAAGGAAGCCAGTTCCGCAAAACGCTCAAGAAGTTCCGTCTCCTCCTCGCTAAATGTCTGGCCGGTTTCCCGGTGGCAGGCCAGACCGAGGACCCCGGTGGTCTGGGTCCCGGACTTAAGGGGAACTCCCATAACCACCCGGATGGCTTCGTAATCCAAATCAAGATTGTCGGCACGTTCTCCCCAACCCTGGTAATCTTCAATAAGTAATGGCTGACCGGTTTGCCAAATCTTCCCGGACAGACCTTGTCCCATCTTTAAGGTGGAGCCCAGGACTCCGCTGAAAATCCCCGCTCCAACCTTGCATTCCAGCACCTTTTTTTCCGGTTCGACCAGGAAAATAAAACCATGCGGCGTCCCTAATAATTGGCCGGCGCGATTGATCAGGGCTTGTAATAATTCTTGCAGGTTTAAGTGATTAATCAGGCCCAGGGTGGTTTCATGCAACGCGGCCAGATATTCTTTTTGGCGATGGAGCGCTCCTTCCATACGTTTACGCTCCGTGATATCCCGGATTATTTCGATGGCTCCCGTAAGATTTTCGGCAGAATCATACAGGCTTCCGGCTGTAGCCGCGAGATAAGCGCCGCCTTCTTTGAGCTGGGGGACATAGGTCTCGCCGCAGAGAATTTCTCCCCGCCTGCTCACCCGGGTATATTGGGCCCTGAATTCTGCTTCCTCATTGAAAATATAATCTATAAGGATCGGTCTTCTTTCCCCATAGAAGGGTAGAGCATATTCAAAATTGCCCTTCCCCAGGATATCTTGGGCCTTAACCCCGGTCATTGCTTCTATGGCACGGTTCCAGGCGATGACCGAACCTCCCTGGTCGATGACCAGAGTGGCGTCCGGCAAAAAATCAATGATATCCATAAGCCGGCGTTCGGATTCCCGCACCGCTGCTTCGGCTCGGACCCGCTCACTGATATCCAGGAAAGCTCCATAAATAAAATCAATTTCGCCGTGGGCATTACAAATTATCTGACTGCTCTCTTGAATCCACAACTGGTTGCCGTTTTTATGTTTGATGCGATATTCTCTTATATAGGACTTATCTCCTTTTAAGGCTGCCACTACTTTTTGCCGCATACCTGCAAGGTCTGCTTCGACCACAATATCCAGCCATTTCATTTTCCTGGAGGAAAAATCTGCTTTCGGGTAACCGGTCAAAGACTCAATCTTGTCATCGACGAAATCAGCCGACCAATCCTTATAGCCTTTAAAGACCACATTGGGCAGATTTTTTATCAGGAGCCGATACTTGGCCTCACTGTCGCGCCAAGCCTCATCAGCAGGGGGGTTGCCGCCACCGGTTGCCTGCGAATGGGCCAGTTGCTGGCGCAATTGGTTTAATTCTTCTACCAGTTCGTCTTTGGTTTTATCGTGGTCCCTCATGTCAGCCTCTGTCTTGGTATCGGAACATTTTTCCTTTATCTTTATATTAAAGAGGGGGGCATGATAATCCCTGGATTCCAAAAATAAACCTGCCACGAAGAGATTTCCACTGGGTATCTCGCCTTTGACGGGGCTGGTTGCTGGGTTTGGCCAGATTTTTCTGCGAAGGTGGGTATGAAAAATGTAAGGGGTTAGATTTTTCATCTAACCCCTTAGTTTAATGTGGTAGCGGGGGTAGGATTTGAACCTACGACCTTCGGGTTATGAGCCCGACGAGCTTCCAGGCTGCTCCACCCCGCGTCATTGACTTATGATTTTGTATTTATAACCATTTGACTCTGTTTCGTCAATGGCCAAAATGCCTGGCCTCTGACTGGCTGGCCCCGCAGTGCGTCAGAACTCGCTATAATTATTAATAAAAGAAAATTTGGCGTCGTGATGACTTTATGGCCGCGATGCCTTATGGAAGGCGGATACTGTTGTTGCCATGCTTTCTGCAACCTTTAAAATTATACGGTCCCCTGGGCCTTATCCTGAAGGTGAGTCTCCCCGGCCGCAGCCAGGTCGGCGGCCAGGTGGGGAAGCGCCGTAAAGATGAGTACAGCCCCTGCGGCCAGGGCTACCAAAGTAAGGGAGACGCCCCAGGTGAGGCTGCCCAAATCAGAGGCCAGGCCGATGAGAAAAGGGGAGGGTACATCCCCAACCAGATGAATAACCACGATGTTCAAGGCCACGGCCTGGGCCCGGCGCCATGGCCCCGCCACGCTCACCACCACCGCGGTGAGCACCCCGGGGTTGAGGAAGAGGAAGAATATGGCCCCTGCCAGGCCTGGGATATAGAAGGCGGGGTGATGGGCAAAAATGGCCAGGGCCGCCAGGGGCAAGGCCAGCACGATTCCCAGGCCACTGACCCACAAAGGCGCCCCGAGGGTATAGGTGAGCAGGCGATCTCCCAGGAACCCGCCCGTCAGGGTGCCCAGCCCACCGGCCAGGGTCACGGAGCCGAACAAAAGCAGGTTGGCCTGCGACAGGGTGAGGCCTTTCGATACTTCCAGGTAGTGGGGCATCCAGAACGCCAGGCCTCCCAGGGCAAAAGTCACCATGCCGTAGCCCAGGGTGACGCGGCGCAAGGTGGGCACCTTAAATAGTTGCCAATACGTGGCTAGAGGCGCAAGGGCAACCGGGGGCGCAATCGTTGCCCGAGATTCGGACCGGACCTCGCTGAGGCGGTAAATCAGCCCGGCCATGAGCAAGCCTGGCAATCCCGCCAGGAGGAAGGCCGGCCGCCAGCCCCAGTGGCTGCCGATCAGCCCGCCGATGAGGTAGGCCAGGGCGGTGCCCACCGGCAGCGCCAGGTAGAATAGGCCTAGGGCCCGGGCTCGGCGCCCCAACGGCAGGATATCGGCCAGATAGGCCGGCGCCAGGGTGCCGAAGGAGGCTTCGCCCACCCCCACCAGGCCCCGAGCCCCCACCAGGAAGGCATAAGAGGGCACCCAAAAAGTGAGGCTGGTGGCCAGGCTCCAGAGTACCGCGCCGCCAGCCATGAGGCGCAGGCGGCCGAAGCGGTCTCCCAGATAGCCGAATAAGGGCGAGGTGAGAAAATATACCAGGAAAAAGGCGGTGCCTAAGAACCCGAAGGCCTTGTCGCTCAAGTGGAGGTCGGCCTTTATCAGGCTGCCTAAAGAAGCCACCAAATACCGGTCCAGATAGTCCAGGAGATTGAGGGAGGCCAGGATGATGAGGGCGCGGGTGGCGAGGGACAGGGGCATGGTTGAGTAATCAGTAATCAGTAATCAGTGGACAGTATGCAATAACTGGCGTTTTCTGGCAACCGCTATGACGTTCCTGCTTGATTATTTTAGGCGTAAAGGCGTTCAAAAAATTTCCAGAAGTCCGGGAAGGACTTGGCCACGCAGTCCGGGTCGGTGATCACCATGCCCGGGGCCTTGAGGCCGGCCACCGCAAAGCTCATGGCGATGCGATGGTCGTTATAGGTTTCAATGACGTCGCCCCGGGGTTCGCCGCCTCGGATGCTCAGGCCGTCCGCGGTCTCTTTAGCCTCGATACCCAGCTTGGTCAGTTCCGTCGCCACTGCCGCCAGGCGGTCCGACTCCTTGTGGCGCAGGTGGGCTACCCCGGTGATGACCGTTTCGCCCCGGGCGAAGGCCGCCAGCACTGCCAGGGTGGGGACCAGATCCGGCATGGTCGCCATGTCAACGGCTATGCCCTGCAAGGGGCCGCCTTGGAGGGTGAGTCCCTGGGGAGATTCGCTTAGGGTGCAGCCGAGGCGCTCCAGCACGTGGGGAAAGGCCGCGTCGCCCTGGCTGGACTCCAGGCTCAGATTGGTGATGGTGACGCGCCCTCGGGTGAGGGCCGCCGCGGCCCAGAAATAGGAGGCGCTGGAAGCGTCGGCCTCAATCACATAGTTCTGGGGGAGATAGCACTGGCCACCAGGGAGTTGAAAAAATTGATGGCCCTGCCGGTAATAGGAGATGCCGAAGTCGCTCAGGACTTCCAGGGTCAGGTCCACATAAGGCTTGGAGACCAGGTCGCCGGTGATTTCAATTTCGAGGCCGGAGGGCGCCAGGGGGCCGATGAACAGCAGGGCCGAGAGATACTGGCTGCTGATGGAGCCCGAGAGTCGCGCATGGCCGCCGGTGAGGCCGCCGGTGACGCGCACCGGAGGGCAGCCGTCGCCGTTTTCTGATTTGGCCTGCACTCCCACCTGACCCAGCGCGTCCAGCAGCTCCCCCAGGGGACGCTGGCAAAGGCGTTCGGTGCCGGTGAGGCGATACTCTCCAACTCCTAAGGCGACCAGGGCCGTGAGGAAGCGCATGGAGGTGCCGGAGTTGCCCAGATAGATGGGCTCGGCTACCCGCCGCCAGCGGCCGCCCCGTCCGGTCACTTGAATGGTCGTTCCTTGCCAGTCAATTCCTGCGCCCAACTGGGCCAGGGCCTGTGCGGTGAGTTCGGTGTCTTCCGCCTTGAGAGCATTAACCAGCACGCTGTCCCCGGTGGCCAGGGCCGCGGCCATCAAGGCCCGGTGGGTGTAGCTCTTGGAGCCGGGGAGGGTGAGGGTGGCCTCTATCGGGCCGTGGGGTTTGACTTCTCTAAATGGAAGCATTGGTATCACAAGATCGTTAATCCTTTTGGATTTTGCGCAGGTTAAGGTCTATGGCTTCCTGTATGCAGGGGGTGGGTTTAAAACCCGCCCCTAACCGTTCGCTCCCAAGGCTGCATGAGCCGCCCGTGCCATGACCTCCAAAGGCGCCACCTGCCCGGTCCATAATTCAAACTGGGCCGTAGCCTGATGGATGAGCATCTGGAGGCCGTCGATGGTAGCGCAGCTCCGGGCCAGGGCTTCTTTTAAAAGACGTGTCGTAAGGGGTTGATAGACTATATCCATGACTACCTGGAAGCCCGACAAAAGCTCTGGATTGATTGGAATGCCGTCAATATCCGGGGTCATGCCTACAGGGGTGGCGTTTACCAGAATGGTGGCGGGGCAGCGGTCGACGGCGTCTGGAGGAATCGCCTCAGCGCCTAAGTCTTTGACTAACGCGCTAGCGCGAGCCTGGTCCACGTCCGTCAGGGTGACCCGTCCGCCTGCCCGGATAATGCCGAAGGCGATGGCCCGGGAGGCCCCTCCGGCCCCCAGGATGAGGACGTGTTGGCCGGCAAGATTGGTTCGGGCTTGGAGCGCCGTCACCGCCCCCAGCCAGTCGGTATTATACCCGGTGAGGCGGCCGTCCCGGTTGACCACGGTGTTCACCGCGCCGATTTGGGCGGCCTGGGGGTCCAAGGCATCGATCAGGGGGATGACTTCTTCCTTGAAGGGGATGGTGACGCTCACCCCGCCGATAGCCAGGCCTCGCAGGCCCGCCACGGCTTGGGGCAGGTCGGTCACCGGGAAGGCCACATAGACCGCATTGATCCCCAGGTGCCCAAACGCGGCGTTGTGCATGGCCGGGCTGAGCGAATGAGTCACGGGGCGGCCCAGGATGCCGAAGATTTTTGTATAGCCGTTGATTTTTATGCTATCAGCCATTGGAGATCAACCAAATTTAAACATAATGATGAGCATTCTGTAGGGGCGGGTTTAAAACCTGCCCCTACATTTGGAGGCCAGATTCTCAAAGGATAGGACCTATTTCAGCGTTCTCCACACCTTTTTCAGGTCATTTACTGTAAGCTGGCCCGGGGCCGAGGCCCCTGATTTGCTAAAAGGCGCGAAGGCGAGAAAGCTCCCCATGAGGATAGCTGCCAGCCGGGACCATTTTCCCAAGGGGCCCATGCAAAAGGCGATGATTTCTTTGCCCTGCGCTTGGGCTTTGGGGATGAGCGACAGCAGGCGGACGTTGTCCTCCGGCTGCCGTGCCAGGGTGACCAGTTTGATGATGTCCGTATCGGAGGCGATCATCTCCGCCAGCACGGCCTCCAGCCGGGCAGAGTCCGGGGTGCCGGTAAAATCGTGCCAGGACAGGATGAGTTTGGTTTTATTCCGCCTGGCCGCCAGCTCCCGGCGAAAGCTAGCGTCTGTGGCCAGTTCCACATCCAGGCAGGTCACCCCCAACGCCAGGGCATCTGTAAGGAGCTTAAGGCGGTTCGCCTCGTCGCCCTGCCAGCGGCCACCTTCGGTGGCTAGGCGGTTGGTGGCGATCACCGGTCCCGGTAAGGTTCGGAAGAGTTTTTGTAAGTTCGGGTTGACCTCTTCCAGGTAGTCCAAGCGCACCTCGGTCCACAAGCCCTTACGCGCAGCCCGCTGATATTTGCCCCGGGCGCGGTTGACCGTGGCCTCCACCACCGGCACGCAGATGCGTAAGGGCGTTTTTCGTTTTTCGTTTTTCGTTTTTCGTTCTCCTGCCATCATCAAAATGTTTACTTAAAAAATTTCCCCAAAAACCTCACTTTTTATTCTTTTACCAAAAACCAAAAACCAAAAACGAAAAACCATCAACTTAAGTTCTCCACGCCCGCGGCCCGGGGGAAGGAGCCCAGGAGTTTGAAGTGGGCGCTGATGGCTTCGACTTCTTCCAGGGCCTGGCCCACCTGGGGTTCGGTGGTATGGCCGTCCACATCCACAAAGAAGAGATAACGCCAGGCTTCATTTCTGGCGGGGCGGGAGACGATGCGGGTCATGTTGAGTTCCCGTTCCGCCAGGGGGCGCAGGGTTTTATAAAGGGCCCCGGGGATATTGTCCACGGCAAAGAGGATGGAGGTCTTGTCTTTGCCGGTGGGTCCCGGAGCGTCGGAGCCGATAACAAAAAAGTGGGTGACGTTGCCGGGGTTGTCTTCGATGCGGGATTCCACCACGCGCAGGTCATAAAGGGGCGCCGCGAAGGCGCTGGCGATAGCCGCGGCGTTGGGATTTTTGGCCGCCTTCTGGGCCGCCACGCCGGTGGAAGCAACCTCAAGGATGGGGATCTCACCCAGATGCGTTCCCAGCCAGCGGCGGCACTGGGCGTAGGGCTGGGGGTGGGTGTAGATGACTTCGATATCGGCCCGCTGCCCGGATTTGGACACCAGGTCGTGGGAAACTTCCAGATAGATCTCGCCGCAGATCTTCACCGCGGTCTCGGCAAAGAGGTCCATGGAGATATTGACGATGCCTTCGGTGGAATTTTCGATGGGCACCACGCCGTACTGGAATTTGCCTTTCTCCACTTCGGCAAAGACCTCTTGGATGGTACTCATGGGGCCAAAGCGGGTGGCCCGGCCAAATTTTTTCAGGGCCGCCAGGTGGGAGAAAGTGGCCTCGGGACCCAGGAAGGCCACCCCGAAGGGCATCTGCACTTCCCGGGCGGCGGAGATGATCTCCCGGAAGATATTGCGCAGGGCCGAGGGGCTCAAGGGGCCGGGGTTCAGATGCATGAGATGGGCCAGGACCTCTTCTTCCCGTTGAAAATCCAGGGTGCCCCGGCCTTCCCGGTTTTTGATCTGGCCGATAGTCTGGGCCAGAGTTTGACGACGGTTCAACAGGTTCAGGAGTTCCTGGTCCAGGGCATCGATCTGGTTTCGGATGGCTTCTTTTTCCGTCATAGTCATTTCTCCAGGATGGTTTCCTGGATTTTATGGCCAAAGTGGCGGCCGGTTTCTTCCAGGGCCACCAGGATTTCGTCCCCAGGTTTGAGCGTGACAATGGATACGGCCTCACCGTTAGGACGGGTGAGGCGGATGGTCTCGGCATTTTGCAAGATGGTGCCAATCTCCCGGCCGTTTGCCTCAGCCTGCACCAGCATCAGGGGACGGCGTTCCACCTTGACCCGGCCCACCACCGCCGGGGAGCTACGCCCCTGGTGATTAATCAGGAGGACTTCGTCTCCGGCCTTAAGCTCCCCCAGATACCGGGTCTTATCGCCGGGAACCCGAATATAGGCATGCACAGGTCCGGCGTTGACCCGGAAGGGCCGGGGAGCGACATAAGGATTTTCCAGGGATTCGGCGTGCACCAGGAACAGGCCCCCGGAAGAGTTGCCCACCAGCATGCCTTCGCCCGGCCCCATGTTGCTGCAGGTATCCACGCAGACCCGGTCGCCCATCCCCAGGGGCTTAAGTTCGGTGATGCGGGCTGCGGTTAAGGCCACCGGCGGCGAGACATCTTTTACCAGGCGGGCGATCTCTTTGACCACCGCTGGGGTGGCAGCGGAGACCACCAGGCCGTCCACCCCTTTTTCCAGGACTCCCAGGGCGGTGAGGGCCGTGTCTTTGTCGCTCACCTCCATGAAGATGTTGCCGCTCTGGGCCACCAGATTTTCCAGGGGAATGATGGTCCAATCCGGAGTGCGCACCAGCACCGGACCCTGGCGGGCCAGGCGGATGACCTCGGCCTCGTCCGCGGTGCTCAAGATGGTGACCTCCTGGACGTCGATGCCCGGAACCAGGTCGCCGTCCGGGGCCACCACGGTGATGAGCCCCAAGGCCTTGACGTCTGCGGTCCGGCCTTCGGGAACCCAGACCGCGTCGGCCCCGCTTTCCAGGGCGGTGGTCACGAGCTTTTTATCCCAGGGGTCAACTTTAACCCAGAGTTTTTTCATGGCCGCATCCTTTTTACATCGTTTGCAGGAAGGCCAGGGCCTCATCGACCCCGGAGTTTTCATGCACCAGCATGCTGATGGCGCCTACCATGTGGGCAGGATTGCGATGCTGGAAGACGTTGCGCCCGATGGAGACGCCAGCGCCCCCGGCTTCGATGGAGCCTTGCACCATCTCCAGGATGTCGCGGTCGGAATTCATCTTGGGGCCGCCGGCAATGACCACCGGCACCGGACAGCCGGCCACCACTTTGCGGAACGACTCCACCGAACCGGTGTAGGAGACCTTGACGATGTCTGCGCCCAACTCTGCCGCCAACCGGGCCACGTGCATGATGACCTGAGGGTCGAATTCATCCTTAATCTTTTCGCCCCGGGGGTACATCATGGCCAAGAGCGGCATGCCCCATTCCCTGGCTTCGCGGGCGACCTGGCCCAGATCGGCCAGCATCTCCCGTTCGGAGCCGTTGCCTATATTGATGTGAATGGACAGGGCGTCCGCGCCCAGCTTCAGGGCCTCTTCCACGGTGCATATCAGGGTTTTGGCATTGGGATAGGGCGACAGGGCGGTGGAGCCCGACAGGTGAATGATCAGCCCCACGTCCTTGCCCCGGCGGCGGTGGCCGCTGGTTACCAAGCCTTTGTGGATGATAATGGCATTGGCCCCGCCCGTGGCCACCGCATTGACGGTGGTCTTCATGTCGATGAGGCCTTCGATGGGCCCTACCGTGACGCCATGATCCATGGGGACGATCACGGTGCGCCCGGTGTCCCGGTTCATAATGCGTTCCAAGCGAATCTGTTTGCCGACCACGTCTTCCTCCCTCGCCGCTTTGCCTGCCAGGCTTTGACCCCGGCCCATAAAAAAAACCGTGGTCGCCTCGCCTGCGCCACGGCTTTTAAAAGATTTTTTAGTTTAGGGCTACATTCTTTTAAAAGTCGAGGCGCACTCCTGGCCCGGTAAAATAATAATAGCTAAAATAAAAATCGACGGTCCGGAGCCAGATGGATTGCATTTTCTTGAAGTCCTCGACTTTTGAT
Organism: Desulfobaccales bacterium; assembly: GCA_041648175.1. NCBI lineage: Bacteria > Pseudomonadati > Thermodesulfobacteriota > Desulfobaccia > Desulfobaccales > Desulfobaccales bacterium. The sequence continues at coordinate 95,315 of JBAZPO010000010.1, forward strand.
ACCCTAAATTATCCGTGCCCCCATGTCAATAAAAAATTATTTTGGCTATAATTTAAGTGATTCAGAAGTCGGGCAATGACCCCGCCGAGAGCTTGTCGGCCGATTCCGCCCCGCTCGACCCAGAGATCTTAGTGAAGGAGGCGGTATGCCCCGCATCGATGATTATAAGGCAGCCATCGCCCTGGCGGTGGCGGAGTTGAAACAAGTAAATCCCAAGCGGCTGGAGGCTCGCTGCGGTGCTGAATATTTTGTCGAGGACGCCCGGGACGGCCTCGTTGTCCCTTATTTCGGCCAGCCGCGCCGCATTACCTGGCCTGAGGTCAGTGTAACCCCTGGCACCGGCCCGGGAGAGATTTCGCTCCCGGAGCAGATCCTCGTCTTGCACTACTTGCTGCACGCCTCGGGAGAGCCGCTTGCCGGCCGGGTCATCGATTTCCGTGAGGTCCCGGAAGGCGGATTTTATTGGTCGGCCTTCGTCTCCCGGGCCAAAAAGCCGCTGTTGGAGACCTTCGGCCTTGACTTGAAGCTCTACCTCAAGGTGGCGGTGAGTCTGGGAGGCCAACCCCAGCCATTGGGCGATGCCGCGGCCTCATTTCTGGCCTTTCCCCGTGTGCCTATTACCCACGTTCTCTGGGGCGGTGATGAAGAGTTTCCCTCCGAAGCCAATATCCTTTTCGATGCAACCATCCCCGGCTATTTTCCAACCGAAGATGTCGCGGCGCTCGCGGGCGCCTCAGTGTACCGGTTGATGGGAGCGGCCCGGCAGTTTCAACAAAAGGGGTAAATCAACGAGAGACTATAGCCCCAGGTCTTGCCAGCCAGGATGAGCGCTAGAAACGATACTTGCGAAATCCTAAATAATGGTTATAATTTAATTTAGGGGGCGTAACGGCTTCGACGTAAATAGGGAACTGTGAGTTGCATGCCGAGGTCCTGTCCGCTCGTAAAACGGGTAGGAAAACCACAATTGCTGACAACTACAGCTACGCTCTAGCCGCTTAAGGCTAGCATCTGAGGCTCGATGCCGGGAGAGGGCCCCAGATGACGGTATCCTGGCGAAGCCGCCAACAAGGCCCATGGGTTGGCGGACGAAAATTTAAGGTGGGCTAGCCTCTAAGGATTCTGCCGGTGGAAGCCTTCTTGGGGCGAAACTAAAACATTGGCTACGCATGTAGAAGCTTCCAGGGACTATTGGCGGACGCGGGTTCGACTCCCGCCGCCTCCACCAATTAATTAGTTAGAAAATTCAAGTATTTATCTCATCAAGGCGACCCGGAATTTGGCCATTGTGTCTGTGATTGTGCCTATTCCGGGTTGCCTTTTTCATTTGCAGTTCCTGCCAACAAACCTTCCAGCGCCGAACCATCCTGCCTGGTCAAGTTAGGAATGTAGCGGCCATAAGTTTTGTAGATCATCGCCGTGGTTACATGGCCCAGGGTTCGGGCTACCCACTCCGGGGTTTCTCCTGCCGCCAAGGCCCAGGATGTAAAAGTATGCCGGATCTCGTACATGCGCCGATAGGGCAATTGGCTTTTCTTCATAGCCCTCATCCACAATTCCCGGAGTTTGTCTTGCAGGATTGGCCTTCCCTCCATATTTAGGAAAACATATGGGCTTTGAGGGTTAGCCAGCTGAATCTGTTGCTCTTCCAACACGTTCTTCATGGATGGCCGGATTTCAATCCGGCGATTGCTGGCGGCTGTTTTGAGCTCGGCCTTCTCCAGATTTCTCACCCGGCTCAACTCAACATGGATAAACCGATCATCGACTGCTGACCATTTCAGGGCCACCTGCTCTGATGGCCTCATGCCCGTAAGCACCGCCAGTTTGAAGTATGGCCTGTACCAAGCCGGAATGAACTCTATCAGACTGGCCCATTCCTCCATGGTGAATGGGTGGATACGCAATCTCTTCACCTGTGGCAATTTTAACGCATGGAAAGGGTCCGGCAGATCAATCCAGTCAAACTCGCCACAGGCATCCTTGAAAATCACCCGCAAGGGTATCAGGATATTGTGGATCCTCTTAGCAGTCAGGGGACTGCCTCCTGGCGACTTTTTAGTCCGCAGGTGCGACAGAAACTTCTTCATGAGCACTGGCCGGAACTCGCTAAACGCCGACTTCCCGAAGTAAGGCAAGAGGTGGCTCCTGAGTATGCTGGTGTAATCTCTAACTAAACTGGCGCTCATGCCAGGGCTCATCTCCGGCCACCATTGCTCCACATAATCACCAAAGATGATGTCCTTTGGGGCTCTCCGAAAGGTCTTGCCCTCCAACCTGGTGAAGTGGTCCATCTTGCTGTTGTGAGGGAAACTTTTCCCGAATTCAAATACCCCGTTTTCGATTTGGGAGACAATGAGGTCCAGCATTTTTCGCAAGCGCAAACGGTTCGTAGGGTTGTCATCCAGCCCGGAAGGCTCCCGAACTCGGTCCCCCAGATAGTAGAAGTCCACCCAGAGTCTGTCCCCCCGGGCGTAAACCCGACCGGATTTCCCGGCATTAAGCCGACCCCTGGTCCTCGTTTCCTGTTTAGACGTCTTGGGAAAGTCGATTACTTTAGCCTGTTGCATGTGTCAGTCCTCTCCGCCCTTCCAATCACCTCCCATCTGTCCAGATGTCACCATTTCCTGGTTACCACGGATCGAGGGCTGGTGTCAAATGCCCGGTCTTGAATTACGATCAAACAGTTATCGTTACCCAGGTTGGTTTCCTGGACTCCAATATGGTCGCCACGAAGCCATGACTCCACTGCACTCCAAATGAATAAAAGCTTTCTGGGTGTTGGTTTCAGGTAATGAATATCCTTCAAGAGTTTCTTCTGCCAGACGAGATTGCGTATAGTTCCAGGCGACATTTTTATCCGCGAGCCTAATTCATTCACCGTCATATATTCTTCCACAATAATTGTCCTCTTATCTCTATCAGTCCCAGGATATTGAAAGCCGGAAGTTATTATTCCTTGGGACATCGTTCGCAGTTATTAGCGGATGAAGCTGATGTTATGTAAAGTCTTAAGCCCCATCTTCTCTGGCAACGAGTTCTTTTTTGTCAGCCAAGCCCGTTAACCGGCTGCGGCCGGTATTGCCCCGAGATTAGGCGTCCAGCTAGGCAGAGCAAGTTACTTTTAAGGGAGGCGTCGTACTCCTCAATTGTCACGCCGTCTGTTCCTGGGCATCCTTTGTTCTTGGCGACCCGCCGGAAGGCGGCCCGCAGGTTGTCCAGAGAGCAGATCTCATCGAGTATCAGTTCTGTATATCCCTCACCTCCTTGTGCCCACCCAGATAGGGGGGCGGTGTCTGGTTTCGTAGACCTCATAGGCCAGTTTACCGTCTGTCCCGGCCCCACCGGGAATCCTACAAGACTGAGGCCGCGACGCCTCACTCGGGGTTACAGCTCCATCAGAGCAGGATGGTCGCTCCCCACCGACCCAAAGACACAGTTACCCTGGCCCGCCCCAAAGCGGGCCATGAATAACAGTTCTGCCCCACGCTGGCTATACAGATGAAGATCGGGGGCCGGCCGTAGACAATGAAGCCCATGGATGAGCCAGCGGAGTCGCTGTAGAAGCAAGGCGTTGCGGTAGATGCCGGGTTGGATATTCTCACCACGTTATAATCCGGACGCGGTAATAGCTGCAGTATGTAGCATCCATACAGATACAGGGTTCTAGTGCATCCTCGCCCCCGGTCACCCCTAAAGAGCCACAATAAGAGGGGTGCGGGCTCGAAGTAAAAGGGGGCCCCATGGGAGTCCCGCCTGATCGCACCTGGCACCCAAGCAGGATGTTTCTTTTCTCAGCGGATGAGGTTGTTGGGAGGGGTACCTGGAAATCGGGTTTGGGATTTTCGACCCTGGAAATTTTATTATGGTTTCTGGATGGATAAGCGATGTACGTTCAAATAATAATGGTGGAGGTAAAAATAACCAACATCAGATGAGTTTTTCGGTCCAAATTTCAACGATAACAGCTAACCAATGGTGAGAGCAAGGGGTTAGTAGTTCTTGAGGCCGTTTAGGGTCATTTTACTGGCCCTTATAGCCGCAAGACCTCGATGGATGAGATATGGTGTTTTGACGATATGTCAGGATATGGAAAGTTTTTAGCACAGTGATAAGTTCCTTATTATAGCAGAATCTTGCATTTTCATATCTAACAACGTTCTCAAAATGGTGACGCCACCAATAGTGAATATTTGTCAGCTCTTTTTCCTCCCGGAGCTTTAGAACTGGAAGGTATCCTGTGCATCGGAAGGTGAGTGACGCGGAAGTTAGTCATTATCGAGTGAGCCAGCGGCCGTCTCTTAGAGTGAGGAACGCATAAGGACGGATCCATTTCACGAAAAAGAGGGCGAAAAAAGCATAGAAGACGCCGTAGACGAAGTCCATGTCCCTTTCCGTGCTGATGTAATAAACCGTGAGTATAAAAGAGACCAGGGCCAGAGCTGTCAAAAACTTAACCAGCACCAAGGGGGAGATGACGATGGCAACCAGGATGAGTGGGATAAAGACACAAGAGAGGGGGAATTCCAATTCTCGGACAAAAAAGTCAACGATGGGCAGGATGCGGTGCTTTTCCCGGTAGTGGGTAAACATGAAGGTCATCTGTAAGTAGGACTCCCGAAAATTGGACCGGTCCCAGCGCAGAAACATACGGCACATGCCTTTGTAATTCTCGGGGACAGTGGTGTAAACCACGGCGCTGCGCTGGTAAACGGTGTCGTATCCTTGCTTGAGAATAAGGTTGGTAAAGGCCCGGTCTTCGCCGATGGTGCAGGGGGCGCCCAGGAAGGTCTGGCGGCGCCACTCTTCCAAAATGGGCAAGATCGCTTCCCGGCGGTAGGCGGACAAAGCCCCGGGAGTGTAGAAAACAAAGCGGTAGCCGGATTGGGAGGCCCGCAGGAAATCAAAAGCCAGGACAAAACGGACCCACAGCATCCGGGTAATCAGGTTGACCGAGCGGTTGTAAACCTTGATGTTGCCGGCCACTCCCCCGATCTTGGCGTCGTGGAGGAGAGGTGCCACAATATGTTTCAAGGTAGCTGGTTCAATGACGCTGTCCGAGTCCACGGTGACGAAATATTCCCCGGTCCCCATGGTAAAACCGATATAAAGAGCCTCCCGCTTACCTCTGTTTTCCGGAAAGCGGATTAAGCGGATCAATTCCGGACACCGGGACTGGGCCCGCTGCATGTATTCCCATGTGTCGTCTTTGGAACCGTCATCAATACAGAAAATCTCCAACCGATCGGTGGGGTAATCGGATGCGGCCACGGAATAAATGGCCTTCTCCACCATGGCCCCCTCATTGTAAGCGGGGATAATGACCGTAACCTTGGGGAGAGGCCCCCGGGGCAGGAGAAAAGGCTGGTAGCGCCACCAGAAGAAGGTGCGTACCGCCTGAAAAATTAAAAAAGTCAGGCCGTAGGCGGCCGCCACTGCTGCCAAGGGCTTTTGATAGGTCTGTAGAGTGAACAGGGCCAGATAACTATCCAGAAAACCCACTTCCAGGGCCACCCAGAATGAAACCAGCAGCCCCAGGGGCACAAAGATTTTTATCAATAAATCTATTGTATTTAAACGCTTGGCGGCCGGCAAAAGAGAGCCGTAGTCGGCCGCGGACTTAACTGCGCTGGCTGATACTTGCATAAGGTATACGCCCAAAGATCAGAGGGTGGATTGAACTGATTGGGAGTAATTATGACCGGACGGGCGGACCCTGACTATTGGCCGAACGCCAATTATAGGAAAACCGATGGAGGTTATTTAATAAGCCGATGGAGGAGAAAAGAGGCTCCAAAGGAGGGTCAGGAGTCCAGGGAAGTGAGTCCTTCCCGGAGGGCGTATTTGATGAGTTCGGCGAAGCTTTGGAAATCCAGCTTCTCCATGATCTGGCGGCGGTAGGCTTCCACGGTTTTGAGGCCCAGATGTAGGGTGGCGGCAATCTGCCGGGGGTTCTTGCCTTCGGCGAAGAGCTGTAAGACTTCCCGTTCCCGGGGAGTCAACACCGCAAAAGCGGAGTTGTCGAGGGCCGGAGAAGTATAGTCTTCAACCACCACTCCGGCCACCTCCGGGCTCAGGTAGACCTGGTTGACTATGACCAGTTTAATGGCCTTGATAAGTTCCTGAGAGGCGGAATGTTTCAGCAAGTAACCCGACGCCCCAGCCTGGAGCATGCCTTTGACAAAGCGGCGGTCGGCGTGCATGGACAGGGCGATGATCTTGATCTGCCGGTTTTCCTCGAGAATCTGGCGGGTGGCGTCAATGCCGTTGAGGTCAGGCATGGTGACGTCCATAACCACCACGTCAGGGCTGAGTTCTCGGGCCAGCCGCACCGCAGCCCGGCCGTCGCCGGCCTCACCCACAACTTGCAGGCCGGGTTCTCGCTCCAGCAAGGCGGCGAGCCCTTCCCGCATGATCTGATGATCATCGGCCAAAAGGATTTTAGTGCTCATGGGACATATACGTGGTGATATCCTTCGCCAGGGGAACGGTCAGAATGATATGGGCGCCGGCGCCGGGCTCGGACTGCACTTGCAGGAACCCGCCATAAGGGCGCAAGCGCTCCCGGATGCTAAAGAGGCCAAATCCGCACCTCTCCCGGCGGAAGGGTACCGGCTGAGGCATCTGGAAACCCACGCCATCATCCCCCACCTCCACCTTCAGATTCCCGTCTTCCCGCCGGATGGAAACCTCTACATTCTGAGCCTGAGCGTGCTTCACGACGTTGACCAACAGTTCATTGACCGACTGAAAGAGGAGAACCCGAACATCGTCGTCCAAGGGATCGGTGGAGCCATCGGCAATAAGCCGGGTGGAGATGCTGTGGTCTTTTTGGACCTGCTCCGTAAGCCATTCCAGGGCAGCAGCCAATCCCAATTCATAAAGTATGGGGGAGCTGATTTTGAATGTCAATGAATGGGTGTCCCGGATGGCTTGTTCCAGAAGACTACCTGTTTTTTCCAGTTCCGCAATGGGGTATCCGGGAAACTGGCCAAGGAGGGACTTTTGTAATTCCCCCAGCTTGATGTTTGCCAGGGCCAGGGTATGGCCGATTTGATCGTGGAGAAAGACCGCCAGGCGCCGGCGCTCCCGCTCTTCGGCCAGGGACAGAGAGGAAGCCAGGGACCTCAGGTTGTCTTGGTAAACAGCCACTTGGCTTTCCGCTCTTTTGCGTACGCCGATCTCCTGATTGAGGAGATAGATGAGCAGGACAAGGAGAGAAAAACTGGCAAAGGCCCCGCCGGAGAGGAACCATAAAATGATCTTAGTCTTCTGCTTCTCTCGGGCCCATTGGGGATTAAGCAATTTATTTTCCCGATCCTCCAGCTTTTCCAGACCCTTCCGAATCCGGTCCTGCAGCCTGGCTCCCTCCTTGGCCACTGCCTGCCTTCCCTTCTCCCCTTCCATTTGCTGGGCCAGGCCAATGGATTTCTGGAATAAGGCCCGTCGTTTTTCGATGAGGGGTTTCAACTCATCCAGGAGCCTCCTGGGGCCTGCTTCATCAGCAGTCAGTTGATAGAGATCGGCGAAGGCTTGGTCTATATTTTTGACAGCTACATGGTATCGGTCTAACTGCTGCTCATCTTTGGTGAGGACATAACCCCTGGCCGCAGACTCAGCGTCGGCCAGTTGATTTTCCAGATCGTAAACCAGGGAAAGGGTTTCCCGGATATGCGCCAACTTGTCCAGATCCAGACGCAGCTGCTCTTGGAAAGTAACCAGGTAAACAGTGGCAAAAATCGCCACCCCCAGGGTGATCCATACCGCGACCAGCTTTTTCCCTATTCCCGACCCCAAGGAATAAGGATTTCTTTTTCTTGCGGCGGTGTTTCTCCTTCTTTCTGAAACCATGCTTGTCTACTCTACATTCCTCAAAATTTCCTTTGATATGGCTACGTTCTCACTCAATACTATACACCATTGTCATATGAGATAAGACAATTTTCAGGCTCCTGATCCTGTGACAAACGGCTGTAAGGGTTTTATCTGCAAGATAAATATATTGTGAAAATGACAGTAAAGCCAACCCAGGAGACTCTGAGAAAAATATTTAATGTGAAATAGCTATTCAACAGTTCTTGCCACCCGAGAGACTTATCGGTTGAGGGGGGGGAAATGGAAGGTATCTTCTGGATATGGAAAGTTTTTGGTTCTGTGATAACGTCGGAACATAGCAGTAAGCACCTAAAACTCATATCGTAGTCCGGCGTTGATGAATTGGGTGATGGAGCCGGTCCGGCCCACCTCGGCGTTGAAGTTGACCTGGGCGTAGAGATTCTTCCTCAGTCCCGCAGTGACGCTCGCCCCTACCAGGACGAAGTTCCGCTTGGCGGCGTCGGTCTGGAAGCTAAAGCTGCTGCTCCCCTGGCTCAGGCTGGCATTAAGGTTCCGGCTACCGTTGGCGAACTCGTGTTGATAGAAGGCATAGCCCTGGGGGACCAGCTTGACCGAGCCCAGCCGGAGGGGGACGGTGAGACGGCCGCCCAGGCCGGTTTGCACGGAATTGGCGTTTTGGGCCCCTACCTTCAGGTTCAGGGCCGCGGCCCCTGTTTCCGTAAAGCTGCCCACCCAGAGGCCGGAGTATGCCAGGGTGGCAGACGGCGTCAGGATGAAGTGGCTGAGTTTCAGGTCATAGCCGGTCTCGCCATACAGGTTCAGTTGGTTGCCGGTAGTAGAACTGGTGGCGCTACGGCTAATGCCGTTAAAGCTGATGCCCCGGTTCAGGTCGTAGAGGTTGAGAGAATAGCCCAGCGAGCCGTAGGCGTAGAGGGAGCCAGGGAAATAGGCAGCGTAGGCGTTGAAGGGCACGGTATTGGTGTTCACGCTGCCCCGGGAGCCGTAGAATCCGGCACTGGTGTTACTGTACCCCGTGGCCAGGCCCACCAGAAGGTTGTCCTGCAGCCGGTAGTCGGCTCCTAAAGTCATACCACCCAGGTTAAAGTTGTAGCCAGTCTGGTTGATGGAGGAGTTTTGGCTGCCAAAGGCCGCTCCGCCGTCCAGATAGAGACCCCAGCGGCTCTCCGGGGCTTGGAACTTCTTCCTGGCGCTGAACAGATTGGAAAGAGAGGCGCCGTTGTAAGCCAGCATCATCCCATCCAGCTTGGAGTAATTGAAGCTTAGGCCTCCGGCATTAAGATTGCTGCCGCCATTTTCGCCCTGGACAAAGCGCAGGTTAGTGGCCCGGGTGGCCAGGTTACGCATCTGAAAGTTAGCCGACACAAACCCCAGGTTGGTAAGGGCCCCGGCCTTTTCCGGGGAGATCTGCTTGAAGGCATTTTGTACGCTGCCACTATCCGGCAGATAGTCGATGGCGTTCAGGACATTATCCAGGTCGCCGCTAGTCACCCCGGCCACGCTGTTGAGCATGGTTCCCACCGCCAGTTGGTTGGAGTTTAGACTGAGACTGGCGTTGGTATAATTGCGCTGCACCCAGAGGTCGACGCTGTTAGGGTTGTAACGCGTCTGCCAGAACAGGGTGGGGGTGAACTGCTGGTTGAGGATGGTGCTGAAGGCGCCGGAGATACCGCCGCTGGCCGTCAGGACCCCGGGAAAGACCTGGTTGCCCCGGGGTTTGAATCCGCCGTACAGCGTAGGGGCGATAGCGCCAGCCAGAGTGGCGGTACCCGGAGCGCCGGTGACGTTGATGCGATCATAGGATGAAGCCGAGGCAATTTCTGCAGTATAGGTGCCTGAGGCGGTCTGAACATAGCTACCCACCACACTCAGGGTGCCGGGAGAGTTACCGGGATTGACCCTGCCATTGTTCATCAGGGTGCCGGTGATGACCCCCGAGCCATTCACCAATCCGCCGGCATTGTTGGTCAGGTTGCCGATTAGGTTGCCATTGACATCGGTATTGCCGTTGTTGGTCAGACCGCCGGTTAAGGTCAAGGTGCTACCTGGGGCAATGTTTAACGTGGTGTCCGCTGAATTGGTCAAGGGGGCAGCGTTCGTATAGGTCCCAGTCCCTGACAGATTGAAGGTGCCGCCATTTAAGGTCAAAAGTCCGGACAGGGTACCGGCGCTCAGGTTCAGCGTCCCACCTGAAAGGGTGCTGGCGCCGCTATAAGTGGACCCGGCGCTGCTCATATTCAAGGTGCCGCCCGTCACTGTATTTATCCCGCTATAAGTTATGAGAGACGCACTGTTCAAGTTCAGGATGCCGCCGCTTACCGAATTGTTGCCGGCATAGCTGCCCGTACATTGCAGATTCAGAGTGCCACCCGTTACCGTTGAGGTCCCACTATAGCCGCCGTTGTTCCCTGTCAAGTTCAAGGTTCCGGCGGTGACGGTGCTGCCGCCGCTGTTCGTGCTGGTCAGATTGCCTTTTAAGGTATCATCGCTGGCGCCGTTGTGCGTTAGCGTGTTGCCCCCTAAATTCATGGCGCTTGTGAGGGTTATACTAGTTCCGGCTACGCCGCCCATATTGAAGCTGCCGCCTATAGTCAAAAGGTTGTCCACCGTAATGTTCGCAGCGCTGGCCCCGATGGTGCCGCCGTTGAGGGCTATGGCGCCGGAGCCGAAAGCGGAGTTGTTGCCCGTCAGCAGAGTGCCGCCCGCGAGAGTGGTCCCGCCGGTATAAGTGTTGACCCCGGACAAGGTCAGGGCGCCGGCGGTATTGTTAATATTGAGGCCACCGTTGCTGATGATGCCCGATAGGGTGGTATTGCCAGAGTTGGTCACAGTAAGGGTGCGGGTGGCGCCGCCCAGGCCCACTGCGCCGCTGAGGGTGAGATTGTTGGCGCCACCCAGGGTGAAATCCCCCCCGACGCTGATAGGGTTGCCCAAGGTGGGTGTCGTGCCAGTGGCTGCTTGTAGCGTGCCGCTGTTGATGGTCAAGGTTTGGTTCCCCAAGCCGTTGTCTGTGCCCGCCGCTACAGTGCCGCCGGCAAGAGTTATGGGCGCATTCAAGGTGCCTCCGGTCTGGTTGAAGAGACCTCCGGAGTTCACGATAATGGTTCCGGCCGTCAAGCCACCTCCCTGGAGGTTATAAGTGCCACTGCTGCCTGCATTGACCGCCAGGATCAGGTTGCCATTCACGGTGTTGGTACCGCCGCTCTGCGTGAAGGTTCCGGTGCCGGAGTTGCCCACGTATTCATTGTCCGCAGTAACGCCGCCGCCGCCCAGGTTAAAGGTGCTGCTGCTGTCAGCGTTTCTCCCCAGATAAAGATCCGTGAAAATGCTGGTACCACTGCTTTGGTTAAATTCTGTGAAATCCAGGGTGCCGGCGGTCTGGGTGAAGGTACTCCCGGAGTTCAGGGTCATGGTCCCGGCCGAGAGGCTGCCGCCACTGAGATCGTAGGAGCCGGTGCCGCCCCAGGCACCAAAGAAGAAGTTACTGCCTACCGTATGGGTACCGCCGGACTGGGTGAAACTGCCGGTGCCGGAGTAGCCGATGTATTCATTGCCTCCCACCGAGAGGCTGCCGTCGCTTAGGGTAAAGGAACCGCTGGCCCCGGCATCGATGCCCAGATACAGGGCGGTCACCGAATGGGTGCCCCCGCTCTGGGTAAAGGTCCCAGTGCCGGAGTAGCCCACGGCTCCATAGCCTTCCACCGAGAGGCTGCCGCCGCTCAGCGAGTAGGTGCCGCTGCTACCGGCATTGGCCGCCAGCATCAGGATACTGGTCACCGTGTGAGTGCCGCCGGTTTGGGTGAAGGTGCCGGTGCCGGAGTAGCCGATGTATTCATTGCCGCCCACCGACAGGCTGCCGTCGCTCAAGTTATAGGTGCCGCTGGCCCCGGCGTTTTGGCCTAATTTAAGATTATTGTTCACCGTGTTGGTGAAGCCCCCCTGGGTCAGCGTGCCGGTGCTGTTCTGGCCGATATATTCATTATCATAGGTGATGTCTCCGGTCACCGGATAGGTGGCGCCGTCGTCTATTATCAAATTAGAAGGAGCGTATAATGGCGAGAATTTGGTCACAAAGGCGTTTTGATAATTGGCGTTGCCCGGCCAGGTTTGTGCCGGATTTTGTAACGGAAAATCGCTGGAAAAGGTGAGACCTGTCAGGACGAGGTTGCCGTCGGGATCGACGGCCAGTCCGTAGGTGCGGTCACTGAGTGCCCCGCCGAGGTAGGTAGAGTAGTCCAGGGAGTCGCCGCTTGGGTTGATTTGCATGAGCATGGCATCTTCGCTCCCCTGGGGCGCCTGGAGAAACGCGTTGCGGGTGTAAGGAAAGGTCTGGGGCGCCGTCAGGTCGGAAGGATCATATAGGGCGCCCTGGGCGTCGGTCTCCCCGCCTACATAGATCGCGCCCCGCGCATCGACGGCCACGCTGGTGCTCCAACTGCCCCACTTTCCGCTGGCCGATCCGCCTCCCAGGAAAGTGGAGTAGACGAGGGAAGCGGTGCCATTCAAGGAAGGGTTGATCTTCACGAGGTAGGGCTCATCTCCAGACTTTCCCTCCTTGAGATAGGGGGCGGAATTGAAGATGGTGGGGCCTCCCGTGGTCATCGGAAAGCCTGATGACTGCGTCCGGCCTGTGGCCACGATGAGCCCCGATGGCGTCATGGTCATGCCGTAGACGTCATCTCGGGCGGTGCTCGAGTTTGCCCCCAGGTAGGTGGAGTAGCGCATGGTGTATGTGGAGGACGGGGAGCCGGGCTGGCTTGATTGGAATTGGGTGATAAAGCCGTTGCTTGAATTGGGGCCAAAGCCACCGGAAGGGGCAGTACTCCGGTAGGCGTTGCTGGTGGTGGGGAAGTTCGAAGAGGTGGTAAAGCCGCCCACGGCAATGTAGCGGCCGGAGGGGTCCACCGCGACGCTGTGCCCCTGGTTATCGCGGTCCCCGCCCAGAAAGCTGGAGTAAACCAACGAGGCGGCGCCGCTCTTGGAAGGATCGAGGATGCTCAGGGAGGCATCCCTTGAACCGGCAAAATCTTTCTGGAGGGCGGTTTTGTCCGTCACTGGGAATTTGATCGCCCCACTGCCGCCACCGGAAGTGGTTATGCCGCCAACATAGACCCGACCGTTCGCATCCACCGCGACACAGTTGCCGTTGTTGCTATCGTCGTTAAAAATGATCTGCCCTGACGTTCCCCCCACCGCTCCCTCCACGTTGCTCCCACCCAGGTACGTCGAGTATTGCAGTTTGCCTTTCGCATCAAATACGGTCACGAAGTAATCCGATTGCCCGTTGTTCTTCGACTGAAACGCGTTCAGGGTGGTGGGGAACGGTCCCGAGGCATCTGAAGTGGTAATGCCGGTGACCGCCACGCCGCCGTTCGGCGTGGCAGCCACCCCAATGCCCATGCTTTGATTGTTACCACCCAGGTAGGTGCACCAAAGCAGCTGGCCGGCAGGATTGTACTTCGCCACGAACGCCGACTCCGTGCTGCCTGGCGCCGGGGTCGGTTGATAGGCGTTCAGTACGGGAAGGTTTGAGACCTGGGTGGCGCCGGTCACATAGATATTCCCCAGTGCGTCGCAAGCGGCGTTTTGGCCGAAGGTAAGCGGACTGGAGCCAGCCGCTCCTCCCAGATAGGTGGAAAAAACCAAATCCGGAGTCACGGTTTGTGCGTGGGCAGATGAATAGCTGATACCGAGAATTGTGGTTATCAACAGATAAGTAACAGCTCTAAAAATAATACGCCCAATCTTGCAGGACTGAACACCTTTCCAGGACATCGCAGGCATATTAACCGGAATTTCACTGAGATTATGCGGCAATCTGAGTCACCGCAGCTTAAAAATGGTTTTTGGGACCCCTTTGTCCGGGTAAAATCTCCCAAACGATCCTCTTCTCGAAGCCAAATTTTCTCATCGAGGGCATGATAATGCAAATTTGGGCGGAAAGTCAATTTTCTGCCAGATTTCGGGCATACCACCCCCCAGAATCCAAATATCTCTTTGCTTTGGAGCTTAAGAACCCCAGGCCAACACTGCTTGGTAATGATGCGCCAGAGGAAAAGCTGAGGCTACATGTACATACCAACTCAGACCTCTCCTCCGGTAGCTGCAATCCTCAAGGTTGGAAAGCTTCTTGGGATGAGAAGATGATCCTTCTGCTTCTGTTCGAGCCACTATAATGTTTTGGAACGGCTCTCAGTGGCTTAATCATTGCGTGGAATCTATTTGGGCATGATCAGGAGGGTATAGATATCAGAGAATACGGTCAGGTGAGGGGAAAATGATAGTGCATTTGTGAAAAAGGTGTCGACATTGACCAAGTACCCATTCCGAACACAGTTTCTCCTTCAAGACCAGGAGTTATTCATCTCGCCGGCTACAACCTGAATTTGGACCCACACATAAGGGCACTCAAACGCGCCTAAATTGAGTACGGATTTATGAATGGTAAGTTGTCAGGGGAGGAGGTCAACGTTCGAAATTGGGCCCGCAAACGGCTCTTACGTTCGCAAAATCTTGAAGGGTTGCCATGGTTCCAGGGGTAGGAGGTTGAGAGTGGAGGTCTGAGGGGGTTTCCACTGGGAAGTGAGCTGCGTGAGCAGTGCTTAGGCCTCGCCAGGGAAATCGGTGACCGCAAGGGGGAAGGGAGCGTCCCGTTTGATATGAGCCTGGACTTGGATGAACTGGGGGAGCGGGCCCAGGTCATGTCCAGGCCCAAAAGGCCTTGGAGATTTACGAGCAGATCGAAGCGCCGGGAAACCTAAGAGGCGGGCACTTCCCCAGGTGACCGGCTCAGCCTGGCAGAGCGAAAAGAGTCGCCCTTCAGGGCGTAAGATATGTTCTCCGACAAAGAGTCAGCACGAACTCAATTTTGTAAAGAAATAATAAGACAGAGCTCTAATCTATCAATGTTATTTCATCATGTTAAGTAAATAAGGTATCGAAATCATCGGGGGTGACATTTTAGAGAGGGTCCACCAGGTTTTAATGCGCCCGAGCAAAGTCAGAAAACCAAGTTCTGGATTAAAGATAGCCTATTTTCTGACAGGCACACGTGGCCAGATTATCGTGTCGGCGCCGCTTTTGCCAGCCAGTATGAAAACTGCCAGCACCTCAAATATGCAGGCGGCTCTATGCTCACCGCAGCTATAGCCCATGAATATTCTTCCGGCCAAGCGGGCAACAGTGATGCCGGCATTCCTACGGGCGGACTCGGAAAAAATGTGAAGCATCACACCAGCCGGTTATTCCTTTTGGGAATCTGTGCCTAAAATTGTGCCTAACTCGAATGAAATCCTGTGACCGAGAATGATAGTGGGTGACATCCGGTCCAGAAGGGAGAGGTTAGAAAAGCCTTTTAAGTTATCATCTTATGTCATTGATAATCATTACATGCCATTGATATGATTGAAGATTAAGCGGGTTCGACTCCCGCCGCCACCATTTTTATCAATGATTATCGGCCCTTTGCGGGGCCGATTTTTCTTGACGGACAGTCGACGGACAGTGTCCGTATTTATGGGAAAAAAACCTTGCATTCGATCAGCCGCGGCCTTAATTTGTGACTAGGCGATGGGGTCCGCCCGGGAGCAGAATTTCCTCCCGAACCGCTGAGACGCTGATGGCTCCTGCGTACACCTTTGGTGAGGCAGGAGCTTTTTTTATGAGCTCCGATCTTTAGCTTCATCTCTCAATCTTTAGGAGCTTGTTATGGAGCACGTATGGTTCACCGCGGCCAGTTGGCTCGGCGTAGCGTTGTTAGCCAGCCTCATTTCCATCCGCACCGGCATCTCGGTAGCCCTCGTGGAAATCTTCTTGGGGGTGATGGCGGGAAACTTTTTAGGATTCCACTCGGCCCCCTGGATCGATGTCCTGGCTGCTTTCGGGTCCATGATGCTGACCTTCCTGGCGGGGGCCGAAATCGATCCCGTCTCCTTCAAGAAGCATCTCAAACCCAGCCTGGTGATCGGCTTCATCTCATTTTTATTTCCCTTCTTGGGAGCCTGGTCCTTTGCCCACTACGTCTCCGGCTGGGACTGGCAAGCCGCCCAGATTGCCGGCATCGCCCTGTCCACCACCTCGGTGGCCGTGGTTTATGCCGTCATGGTGGAAACCGGCTTGAATGAAACCGACATCGGCAAGCTCATCCTGGCCGCCTGTTTCGTCACCGACCTGGGCACGGTGCTGGCCTTGGGAGTGCTGTTTGCCAATTTTAACCGTTGGATGCTCGTTTTTGTCGTGGTTACCTGCATTGCCCTGTGGATGCTGCCGCGTCTCAGCCGTTGGATGTTCAAAAAATATGGCGGCCGGGTCAGCGAACCGGAGGTTAAGTTCATCTTTTTGGTTCTCTGCTTTCTGGGCGCCCTGGCAGTCACGGCCAACAGTGAAGCGGTGTTGCCGGCTTATCTGTTCGGGCTGGTGGTCGCCGGCGTGTTCGTGCAAGACAAAGTCCTGATGCGGCGCATGCGGACCATCACGTTCACCTTGTTAACCCCTTTTTTCTTTATTAAGGCCGGTGCCTTGATCTCCCTACCAGCTTTGTACACGGGAATCGTTCTGATCCTTATCCTGCTGGGGGTTAAGCTCGCCGCCAAAATCATCGGGGTCTGGCCGCTATGCCGGGCCTTTAAGATGCCGTATAGGGAAAGTAATTATACTACTTTGCTTATGTCCACCGGCCTCACTTTCGGCAGTATTTCGGCACTTTACGGGCTTACTCGCGGAATTGTCAGTCAGGACCAATATTCCATCCTGGTAACGGTGGTCATCGGTTCTGCGGTGGTGCCGACCTTTATTGCCCAAACCTGGTTCCAACCCAAGACCGTGGTACCTTATGAGCCTGCATATATCGGCAGCCCCGAGCATGTTTTGCACATGCCGGAGGAATATGAGGTTTAAGAATCTGAAAATTGGCATTACCGTCACAGACCTGAGCAGGAAGCTCAGATCCTGAAAGCCCCTTTTGGGTATCCCTCAGGTCGGTGCCATGTTGGTGGGATCATGGTCACCAGCAGGTGGGATCTTATCTTCCTCATAGCCTGATCTCGTCTAAAAGAAATCGCAACTGGAGGAATAAAATGTTTAAAAAAATCCTGCTGGCCTATGATGGATCGGAAGGGGCGAATAGGGCCCTTGAGGCTGCCATTGAATTGGCTCAACTTCACCAGGGGAAGATTTGGGCGCTGGCGGTAGAGGAAAATCTGCCGCACGTCATCGCCACCGTCGGCGAGTTTCAGGATACCAAGGAACAGGCCAACGAAAAATTCCGCAAGCTGCTCCAGGAGGCTCATGCCCGGGCCGAAAAAGCCGGGGTTGAGTTAAAGGCTCTGCTGCGCGGCGGTCACCCGGCCCAGACTATCATCGGTGTAGCCCAAGAAGGTGAATTTGACGTGATCTTGGTGGGGCATAGCGGTCTTTCCGGGGTTTGGGCGGCATTCTTAGGGACTACTGCCGAAAAGGTGAGCCGCCATGCTCCATGCAGCGTCCTCATAGTCCGTTAGTTTTGCCGTCATCTGGTTATTTTTCTTGATAATGAAGGGCGTTAAGGCAGGGTAGCGCTCTTTGGTGAAGACCGGGTTTTGTCCTTAACCCGTTGTGGCAATGAGTCGATTCCGGAGATAGTGATGCCATCTAAAGACCTTAACAAGGCCGAGGCGTGGAAATTTATCATCCTGGTGGGCGTGGTCAGCCTCTTTAGCGATATGACTTATGAAGGAGCCCGCAGTATCACCGGTCCCTTTCTCGGCATCCTCAATGCCAGCGCCACGGTTGTGGGGATCGTGGCCGGGTTGGGAGAGTTCATCGGTTATGCCCTGAGGCTGGTTTCCGGTTACTTGACAGACCGGCTCGGTAAATATTGGTCCATTACTTTCGTGGGCTATGCCTTGAACCTGTTTGTCGTGCCTCTGCTGGCTTTAGCAGGAACTTGGGAACTGGCGGCTTTACTGATCTTAATGGAACGGATGGGCAAGGCTATCCGCACTCCGGCCAGAGATGCCATGCTCTCGCACGCCACCACCGAGGTGGGCAGAGGGTGGGGCTTTGGTTTTCATGAGGCCATGGATCAGACCGGCGCCATGCTGGGGCCACTCATCGTCGCGCTGGTTCTCTATTTTAAGGGTGGTTATCGCACTGGTTTTGCTTATCTCTTGATCCCGGCCATCTTAGCGATCCTGGTCATCACCATTGCCGCGCGCCTTTATCCCCACCCACAGCATTTGGAGGTAAGCGTTCCCAAGCTAGAAACCAAAGGACTCAGTCACCCCTACTGGCTCTATGTGGTTGCTGTGGGCTTGATTGGCGCTGGCTATGCCGATTTCCCCTTAATTGCTTACCATTTTGGCAAAGCCTCGGTCACTCCACCCAATTGGATTCCCATATTTTATGCCGTGGCCATGGGGATGGATGGCATTGCGGCGCTCATTTTGGGCCGCCTATTCGATCGGCTGGGAATGCCGGTTATTATGGCGGTCTCAATTTTATCCGCCCTGTTTGCTCCCCTGGTCTTTCTGGGAGGCTTTAATCTCACCCTGTTGGGCATGGTCTTTTGGGGAATCGGCATGGGGGCGCAAGAATCTATTATCAAGGCCGCCCTCGCGGAAATGGTTCCCAAAGACCGCCGGGCCACCGGCTACGGCATTTTTAACACCGGCTTCGGCCTTTTCTGGTTCCTCGGAAGCGCCTTGATGGGCATCCTGTATGATTTCTCCATAGGGTCTTTGATTTTCTTCTCTGTGGTTATTCAGCTTTGTTCGATACCAATATTTTTTCGCATCTCCAAAGAAATTTGCTTTGTACATAGTTAAGGGAAAGGAGTGTTAATACGATGGCTCAAAAATCACTTCATGTTTAAGTCATAGATGCAAGATAGGTTCCAATCAATTGGGCAGGGCTATGGCTCTCCCACGCAGTCGGCCCCCAAGCCATAGTCGACCTGTGCCTTTTCCCTGGACGACCTGCCGGGGGAGTGAGTGAAAGAGTTGTGGGTGATATGCTGGGCCACAAAAACTCGAACTCGAAGTCCACGAGGTCCCATGCCAAAATGAAAACAGAGTCCTTGAAGCAAGTTTGGGGAGACAGGGAAGAAATGACCGCCCCAGGGCATCAAGTGGTCAATCTAACTGACCGGAAAAACAATTAAAAATAAAGCGAGGTTAACGGGTTCGACGCCCGCCGCCTACCACCAATTTAGAATAAATAATTTCAATGTGATAGGGGCCAAGAGGCCCTATTTTTGTGTTCCCATAGATTATGGGGACAATTGTCTCCAGACTCCGGACAGCACTCTTATTCCCTAAAAAATCGCTTAACCAATATCCTCACCCGTGGCATAATGCAACGATGAGACGCGGGTCTTTAAGAACAGGCGAGCAAGCCGCACGAACCGTTAGACGAGCAATAAATTAAGATTATTTATAGCTTGTGTCGATTGCCTGCTTGCGCCTTAAATCTGAAAGCGAAGACAATGCCGCATCCAGGAAAAATTGAAGGGAGACAACTAATGGCAGCATGTGACGTTTATGATCTCATTATCGTTGGTGGCGGTCCCGGCGGCCTCACAGCAGGGCTTTATGCTATGAGAGCCGCACTCAAGACCGTGTTGGTCGAAAAAGGCCTGCCCGGTGGCCAGATCAACCTGACGGAAAGCGTGGAAAATTATCCTGGCTTTGAAAATATCAGCGGCTTTGACCTATCTCAGAAGTTTTTGCAGCATGCCAGGTCTTATGGTCTTGAAATAAGGCAGGAGGAAGTGGCGGAAGTGGAGCCGGGGCTGGAATATCACACGGTCCGTCTGACCAATGGCGCCCAGCTTAATACCCATGCGGTGATCTTGGCCACCGGCGGCAGCCCGCGTAAGCTCAACGTCCCGGGCGAAATGGAGTATTACGGCAGGGGGGTTTCATACTGCGCCACCTGCGACGGCTTCTTTTTCCGGGACAAGACCGTGACGGTGGTGGGCGGCGGCGATACTGCCCTGGAGGAAGCCCTCTATCTGGCCAAAATCACCCGGCAGGTTTACCTCGCCCATCGCCGGGATGCCTTCCGGGCCAGCCGGATTTTGCAACAGCGGGTCATGGCTGAAGGGAAAATCGACGTCCTCTGGAACACCGTGGTCACGGAGATCAAGGCCAATGACCAGGGGGTAGCCGCGGTGGCTCTCAAGGACACGCAGACCGGGGCATCCCGGGAACTGGCCACGGACGGGGTGTTCATCTTCATCGGCTTCGTGCCCAACAATCACCTGGTGCCGGCAGGAACCCGGATGGATCAGGACGGCTACGTCATGACCGATGAGCGGTGCGAGACCAACCTTTCGGGGATCTTTGTGATCGGCGATCTGAGGCAGAAGTACGCCAAGCAGATTATCCTCGCGGCGGCAGACGGTTGTACCGCAGCCCTGGCCGCGGCCCTCTGCGTGGAAATGAAAAAAGCTGGTCAAAACACCACGGCGCCACGGGGATGAGGCGTGGACGCCGTACCTTCTTGCAGTAAGAATTTAAGAGTCTCAGATCGATATCATTTGCCATCCGTCTGGTCTGGCGGGGTCGTCACCTTTGGGGGATCTTTTTTGCGGCGCTCACTGAAGCGCTGGGTGATCACGTAGAATACCGGCACAAAGGGAATAGCCAGCAGGGTCGAGGCCAACATGCCGCCGAAGACCACTGTGCCGATGGCCTGCTGACTGGCCGCGCCGGCCCCTGCGGCCTTCATCAACGGCACCACGCCTAGAATGAAGGCGAAAGAGGTCATGACAATGGGCCGGAAGCGCCGGCGGGTGGCCTCCACTGCGGCGTCGAGGAGGGGCATGCCTTCAGCCTGCAGTTCCCGGGCGAACTCCACCACCAGGATGGCGTTTTTGCTGGCCAGGGCGATCATCAGCACCAGGCCTACCTGAGTATATAGGTTGTTTTCCAAGCCTCGGACAATAAGCGCCAGGATTACCCCCACCAGAGCGATGGGCACCACCAGGATAACCGCGGCGGGGCTGGTCCAGCTTTCATAGAGGCCGGCCAGAACCAGGAAGACCAGGGTAATGGCCAGGGCATAGATGAAGTAGGCCTGGTTGCCCACTTGTTTTTCCTGGTAGGCCGTGGCCGTCCAGTCGTAGGAAGCGCCCACGGGCAAGTTGTTTTTCGCTACCTGTTCCATGAGGTTCAGGGCCTGGCCGGAACTGAAGCCCGAAGCGGCAGCCCCGATTATGGGCACAGCGGGATACAGGTTGTAGCGGGTGAGCAGTTCGGAACCCAGCATCCGCTTGACGGTCATCAGGGTCCCCAGAGGCACCATTTCCAGTTTCTTATTGCGGACATAAAGGGCTTCGATATCCTGGGGGGTCAGGCGGAAGGGGGCGCCGGCCTGGACGTAGACCTGGTAAGATTGGTTGAATTTGTTGAACAGGTTTACATAGGCCGAGCCCAGGTACGCCTGGAGGGTCCTGAAGACGTCGTCCATGGGAACTTCCAGAGACTCCACCTTGGTCCGGTCAATATCAAGGAAAAGCTGAGGACTTTGAGCATTGAAAGTCGTGGTGACGCCGAACAAACCGGATTGGGCCCGGGCAGCCATAACGACCGCCATGGTGGTTTCTTCCATCTCAGTAAGGCCCAGGCTGCGCCGGTCCTCCAACATCATCTGAAAACCGCCTGATTGCCCCAGACCGCTAATAGGTGGCGGGACCAGCACTGCAAACTCGGCCTTTTCAATCCCAGCCAGTTGTTGCCTGACATTGTCAAGAATTCGGTCCTGGCTTAAGGCTGTGCCGCGTTTTTCGAAGCTATCGTAAATGACAAAGGTGGTGAACATCGTGGAGACATTGGCGGTATCCAGGATGGAAAAGCCACCAATGGTGACCCATTGAGCTACGCCCGGGATCTTTTTAAGCACTGCGTTGACCTGGCCGGAAACCTCCTTGACCCGAGGTTGGGAGGACCCTTCGGGTAACATCGCTGCAACAATGCCGTAGCCCTGGTCTTCATCCGGGAGAAAGCCGGTGGGGTGCTGGACGAAGAGGAGGGTGCCGATGCCAATAATGAGGCAAAATACCAGGGCCATGAGCCCGGTGCGATGCACCATCCAGGCCACCAGGTCGATATAAACCTTCTCCACCACTGCATAGCCCCGGTTGAAGCCCCGGTAAAAGGCATTGATCTTCTTGTTGGGGTCATGGGGGCGCAGGTAGAGGGCGCACTGGGCCGGCTTCAGGGTCAAGGCGTTCAGCGCGCTGATTACCGCAGTGGCGGCGATCACCAGGGCAAACTGGCGAAAGAGCTGGCCGGTAATGCCCGGCATAAAAGCCGCAGGCAGAAAGACCGCGACGAGCACCAGGGTAATACCCATAATCGGGCCAGTCAATTCGCTCATTGCCTTAATAGCCGCATCGTGAGGGGAGAGACCCTTTTCCACATAGTGCGAGGCGTTCTCCACAATGACGATGGCGTCGTCCACGACGATGCCGATGGACAGAATCAAGGCAAAGAGGGTCATGAGATTGACCGTAAAGCCGAGCATAGCTATGGCCGCAAAGGCGCCGATGATGGTGACCGGCACGGTGGTCGCCGGCACCAGGGTGGCCCGGAAGTTCTGGAGAAAGACCAGGATGACGATGAGCACCAGAATTCCGGCTTCATATAAGGTATGGTAGACCGCGTTGATGGCATCGCTGATAAACACGGTGGTGTCGTAATAAATGCCGTATTTCAGGCCAGCCGGAAAATGCTCGCTCATCTTATCCATGGCCTGGCGCACTTCCTGGCCCACAGCGATGGCATTGGCGCCCGGCAGGGAGTAAATGATGAGGTGGCCGCTCGGATGGCCGGAGGTGTTGGAAAAATTAGTAAAAACCTGTTGACTGAGTTCCACCCGGGCCAGATCTTTCACCCGGACGATCTGGGCAGTCTCATCGCTACGTTGGATTTTTATAATGATATTTTCGAACTGGGTCACATCTTCGAGGCGCCCCAGGGCGTTGACGGTAAACTGAAAGGCCTGGTTGGACGGCACCGGCGGCCCCCCCAGTTCCCCCGCGGCCACCTGGATGTTTTGCTGCTTGATGGCATCCACCACGTCCATAGTGGTCAGGCCGTAGTATTGGAGCTTGTTGGGGTCCAGCCAGACCCGCATGGCGTATTGGCCGGCACCCACGCACTTGACCTGGGCGACGCCGGGGAGACGGGCCAGGGGATATTGCACATTGATCATGCCGTAATTGGACAGAAAAGTTTCATCGTAGCGGTCATCATCGGAGAAAAGATCGACTACCTGCAGAATATTGGTAGAGACCTGCCTGACCGTAATGCCCTGAGCCTGAACGGTTTCGGGCAGTTGGGCCAGGGCCGAATTGACATAATTCTGGACCAGGGCCAGGGAAGTATCGAGATCGGTGCCCACATTGAAGGTTACGGTTAAGATGTAACTCCCATCACTGCCGCTGGTGGAGGACATATAGATGGAGTCTTTGACCCCGTTGACCGCCTGTTCGATGGGGATGCCCACGGTATTTGCGATGATTGAGGCGCTGGCTCCGGGATACATGGTGGTTACTTGAATCGTGGGCGGGACAATATTGGGATACTGAGCCACGGGGAGCGTTAACAGGCAGACCAGCCCCAGGATGATGAAGATTACCGCAATGACGTTGGCCAAGATAGGCCGCTCGATGAAAAACTTGGACATCATGGGGCGGCCTTCCGGGGGGCAGGGTTCTTAGGAGCTCTGGTATCTTTGGGGTCGGGCTGAGCAGGGCTTTTTTCCGGGGTTACCGGCCGGCCCGGTATGGCCCTTAGCAGACCGGCCACAACCACCCATTCCTGGCCTTGCAAACCTTCCAAGACTACCCGGTCTGAATCTACCTGGTTGCCGAGTTTAACCCCGCGACGTTCCACGATATTCTTATCGTTCACCACCCGGACAAAGGGACCGATCTGGTCAAAGCTCAGGGCCGCTTCCGGCACCAACAAGGCTTTCTCTACCTCACCGATGGGGACTCGCACCCGGGCGAATAAGCCCGGCAAGATTCTAGTCTTCGGATTGGGGAAGATTCCCCGCAGCATCAGGCTGCCGGTGGTGGGATTAAGAGAGATAGCAGCAAAATCCAGGTAGCCTTTATGCGGAAAGCCTTCGTCATCGGCCAGACCCACATAGACGGGGTGTTTGGCCTTCTCGACCTCAGCTTGCGGTTCCGGGTCTTTCCCGCGCACACGGAGCAAGTCCTGCTCATTAATGGGGAAATAAACATAGATGGGGTCAATCTGGTTGATCTCGGCCAGAACGGTTTTTACTCCGGCGCCCACTAATTCGCCCGGGTCCTTGAGGTGGCGGCCCATACGTCCGGTAAAGGGGGCGGTGACCTTGGTATAGCTCAGATTGAGCTTGGCCAGCACGACCTGGGCCTCGGCGGCCATGACCGCGGCCCGACGCGAGTCTCGTTCGTAGTGCCAGCGGTCCACGTCCGTTTGGGCCGCGGCTTGCTCCTGACGCAGCTTGGCGTACCGGACATATTCGGTTTGGGCATGCAACAATTGGGCTTTTTCGGACAGAACCGAGGCCTGGGCCTTTTGGAGTTGGGCCTTATATTGTTCCTGTTGGATGAGGAACAACAGTTTACCTTTTTTTACCGTCTCGCCGTCCTGGAACAAGAGCTTTTCCAAGAAGCCTTCCACCCGGGCCACCAGTTGCACGGTGTTCAAGGCCACGGCGTTCCCCGTGAACTCCAGGTAATCGGTCACGGGCTTTGAAAAGGGCTGACTTACCGTTACTTTGGGCGGCGGCGGCGGCGCATAGGTATTCCTTTCACCACAGGCCAAGGCCATGATCAGGAGCGCCACCGCGAGCGCCATTTTGGGGGCGAGGCCGCGATACCGGATTGGGCTTCTCTTTCCTTCAACCATTGTCTCAAGTTCCTTCTGGCAGTTCCTTAAGTAAACCGTTACCGCCGCACCGCCGGTTGAGCAATCACTGGGGCTGGTCGCTGGCGATTTCTCATCCTGGTAAAAATTCCTTCTGCCAGCTGCTACCATTCTGGCAGCCGGATATCGTATTTGGGTTGGTCCGGGGGTGGAGGCAAGGGGACCGGCT
Source organism: Desulfobaccales bacterium (assembly GCA_041648175.1). NCBI lineage: Bacteria > Pseudomonadati > Thermodesulfobacteriota > Desulfobaccia > Desulfobaccales > Desulfobaccales bacterium. The sequence goes on from JBAZPO010000010.1 coordinate 120,239, forward strand.
TAAGCAGGTTGCCCCAATTGGTGCGTTGCGCCATGACCTTTTTAACGGATTCCGGCACGAAATCATGACCGGTTCGAATCTGCCAGCCACCGCCCATGGCCCGGTATAAAGACACCAGATTGCCGGCGATGTCTCCCAGGGTTGTGGCGAGACTGTCCTGTTCGCTCAAGAGATTTTGCTCGGCAACCAAGACGGTGGTGAAATCCGCGATACCTTCGGAATATTGCAGGGTGGCCAGTTCGACGGTTTTCTGCGCCGCGGCGACGGCTTTGACCAGCTTTTGGGCCCGTTCCTGGGCCTTTAAGAAAGCGATCAGGGCGTCCTCCACCTCTCTCTGGGCCTGAAGCACCGTGTTCTGATAGAAAATGACCAATTCCTGGAACCGGGCGTCCTGGAATCGGACCTGGTTGGTGATCTGGCCATAATTCAGGAGATTCCATTGAAAGGACGGTCCGATGGTGCCGAGGCGGCTCTTCCACTGGAACATATCACCCAGAACAAAAGGAGCCACATCGCTGGCCTGGAGCCCAAACGAACCACTTATGGAGAAGGCCGGGTAGAGGTTGGCTTTGTTGACGCCGATTTGGGCGCATTGGGCCGCGGCCCGCATTTCGGCGCTCTGGATATCCGGCCGGCGCCGCATCAGGTCCGCCGGGATGCCTACCGCCACCTGAGGCGGCGGCGACGGGATAGCCGATTTAGACCCCAGCAGATGCCCAATATCACTGGGAGGCAGGCCCATGAGAAAGCAAAGGGCGTTTTTGGTCTGACGTTCCCGGCTTTCCAGGGTGGGGATGGTCGCCTCTGTGCTATTCAACACCGTCAGGGCCTGCTCCACGTCCCGCATGGAGGTGGTGCCGCCTTTCCAGCGCGCCGTGGCAATTTCCAAGCTTTTCTTTTGGACTAAGACGTTTTGGCGGGCTATGCTCAAGCGCTTTTCCAGGGTCCGGAGGAGGACATAGGATGTGGCTACGTCGCCGGTGAGGCTGACCAGGGCGTTATCATAATCGGCCACCGTGGCCATCAGACTGGCATCAGCGGACTCCACGGCCCGGCGAAACTTGCCCCAGAAGTCGATTTCCCAACTGGCGGTGAGCCCGGTCTGGGAGAGCCAAAAATTATCGGGGGCACCCGAGCCGGAGGTTGGACTGGTTTGACTGAGGCGATTTTTGGTCACTTCGCCGACGGCTTTTTGGGACTGGGGATAAAGCTCACCAATCGCGACGCCCAGTTGAGCCTTCGCTCCCAGGACGCGCACCCCGGCGATGCGCAAGGACAGGTTTTGCTGGTATGCGTCCTGGATTAGCTTATCTAGAACGGGGTCGTTGAAGGATTGCCACCAGTCCCGGTACTCCTCTGTCTTTGTGTTGATCTGCTTATAGCTGCCCGTCTCCAGCCAATTTGACATCACAGTGCTGTCAGGTTTGGAAAAATCCGGCCCCACCTTAACGCACCCGGAAGCCCATAAAGCCATGATCCCCATGGCTATCACGAAAAGACTTATCCGTCTGAAGCGGATCTCATTGCCCATAGGTCCGGTCACTTGGCCTCGTTCCTCAAACCCGGGTCGAGCCGCGGGGGAGATAGGTCGAAACTGGAGATTTATTATAGCCTATCGAAAGATGCAGCGATTTTCTTAAATATCAAAACCATAAAAGCATAAAAACTCGCAAGTTCAATAAGTTAAATTATGAGCTTCTCAGAGCTGCATGAGATGATGGACACAACTTGAGCCTCTCCCGTTACCGGGACTCATTCTATTCCACATTGACATAAAATTCCAAAGATAATTCTTTTTAATCAGGCTCTCGTGAATGACAGACCAGCGGTTGGCGAGAGAGGACCCGGAAAAAATCTAAATCTCGGGTGCTTGTTTTGTTTCCCGGCCGTGATTACGTAAAGATAAACGACCGGGACCCTTCGTTGCGGCAGGGCCAGGGTGGCTTTAAATGGCCCCGTCCCTTTCACCCGGAGATCATGCCAGGCGAGGCGCCAGACTGCGTCGGTATCCCGGTTCGGGAGCGGAAAATCTTTAATCAGCAGGAGGATGCATGACCACCTATCTGATCATCGGTAATGGTGTGGCCGGTAATGCCGCCGCGGAAAATATACGGAAATTTGATCCGGAAGGCAAAATCGCTATTTTCTCCAAGGAGGACCGGCCCTTTTATTATTTGCCCGCTCTGCCGGAATATGTGGCCGGGGACAAGCAAGCGGACAAGATCATCATCCATCCCCAGGCCTGGTATGACCAGCACCGGATTGAGCTGCATCTTGCCACCACGGTTACCAAGATCGATGCGGCCCAGAAATTTGTGGAGACCGATAAGGGAGAGCGATTTACTTTCGACAAGCTGCTCCTGGCTACCGGTGGCAAGTCTTTTGTTCCGCCCATGAAGGGGGCCGACTCTCCGAAGGTCTTTACCCTGAAAACCCTGGCCGACGCCGACCGTATCAAAGAAGAGGCGGCCAAGGCCAAAACCGCGGTGCTCATCGGCGGTGGTCTTTTGGGGCTTGAGGCCGGCAACGGCCTGCGCAAGATGAATCTTTCGGTTATTGTGGTGGAGTTTTTCCCCCGGCTCCTGCCCAGGCAGATGGATGTGGCCGGTGCGGGCATCCTCCAGAGCCAGATGGAGGACATGGGATTTAGCTTTCATCTCGGAGCGATTACCGAAGAGATCGTCGCCACGCCGGTTGGTCTGCAGGTCTGCTTGAAAGGCGGTGATAAAATCATGGGCGACCTGGTGCTCATTTCCGCCGGAGTGCGACCGGACCTCAGCCTGGCACAAGCCCTGGGATTGGATATGGATAAGGGGGTCAAGGTGGATGACACCATGAAAACCTCCCGGGACGATGTGTACGCCGCGGGGGACCTCATCGAGCACCGGGGCCGCGTTTACGGCATCTGGCCCGCGGCCCTGGAGCAGGGTAAGGTGGCCGGCGCGGCTATGGCGGGTCACGAAGCCAAATATGAGGGCACTTTGCCGTCCAATGTCCTGAAGGTGGTGGGGATCGATTTGGTGGCCGCCGGCGACATCGATGCCGACGGCAAGCTGGAAGCCATCGTCCACAAGGATAAGGTTAAAAAGACGTATCGTAAGTTAGTGATTCAGGATAATTGCCTGGTGGGAGCCATTCTTTTGGGTGATATTCGGGGCAGCGGCGAAATCGAGGTCGCCATCAAAAAGAGAAAGGATATCAGCGCCCTGAAAAGTGACCTGGCTAAGCCGGATTTCGACTTTAAACTGCTTTAGGGTAGGTGGGAAAATGGCCGGTAGAGGCCACCGATTAACGATATGAAGAAAAGGAGCCTGTTATGGAACTGCCCGTATATGTCACCGTTGAGGAAGTGCAGCGAGTCTGCAAGGCGCTCAACCTTAGGGATTGGACCAAAGTGACGGATGGCAAAGTGCTGCCTGAAGAGGCCGGGGTAATTCTCAGGGCGGTTAATACCGGCGGCATGAGCATCCCCCTGGAAGACTTCATCATCGGCCTGGAAGTGGAACTGGAACACGGCACGCGATTTAAGGACGCCAATGTCACCAACAATCATCCTCTGTTGACGGGGAAGATTGTCCTGGCGCACCTCAAGGAGACCATGGACTATTACCAGCGCCTGGACGTGGCCGAATTGGAGGGGGACCTTCTGAAAGCCATGGCGGTCAAGGACCTGAACAAGGCCGCGGACAAGTACCGGAAACTGCTCAAGGCCAAATTGGCCCTGGCCCAGGCCGAAGCCCGGGAAATGCCGTAAAGGAATTGAGGGAGGGAGCCAGGGGCTTTTCGTATGTGCCCCTGCCCCCTCGCCTCAATAAATCAGCCAGCTTTTCCCCGGGGCACCGGGCAGCCCGGGCCGGAGCGAAAGTGTAGCGATTTGGCCACCAGGGCCTCCAGCCTTTGGCGGGCCGCGGGGGAAAGGCCCAGGCCGGCAATATCGGCCTGGAATTCAGCCGGGGTGCCATAGCCCGCGATGTAGCCGTTCACCCGGGCCGCGGCAGTGGATGACACCAGCGCCTCACGGGTTGGGTACATGGCGCTGAATTCGGCCAGCAGGTCCGGCATCTGCCGCAGGAAGTATTTCTGATGGTAGTCCTCGGCCAGGGTGAAGGCGCCGGCCGGGAGGATTTCGGTGTAGACCGTGCTCTTCAACCGGACCGCCACCTGCTGCCGTGTTTTCAGGGCCAACGCCTTTTGCCGGTCATTGTGATAAAAGATGGCCGCTTTGTATTGGGAACTCCAAGCGGCCTGGCCGGGCTGGTGGCTGCGCCAGAAGATATCCAGCAATTTCTCGTAGGAAATGATGGCCGGATCGTAGTCGATCTCGACGGTCTCGGTGTGGTCGCCGAGGTTGTGATAAGTGGGGTTTGGCTTGGCGCCGCCCGTGTATCCTACCCGGGTGCGAATCACGCCGTGGATGGCCCCGAACTGGGCATCCGGACCCCAGAATCAGCCATGAGCGAAGGTGGCAGTTGCCGTTCTGGCGGGAACTGCGGCATCAACGGGCGGAATTTTGGTAGCCGGAGATAACGTCGCCGGTTGCATAGATAATATGGTCCTTTCTTGATTGCCTTGATTAGGCAAGCCTGCCAGGCTCACGCCGGGACAACAAAACGCAGCTAACGCCAAGCCGATCGGTAAAAGCCGGGCGAGAGTCAGCCAATTAAGCCTCATGGATAACTTCCTTTTCTCCTGGAACCTCTAGCTAAGGCACCCGGTCTCGAGAGCATTGAAGGTGCGGCACCTTACTTATTGGGTGTTCTAAACAAAATTATAGCCATGCTTTGAGTGCAAAGCAAGGTCTAGTAAGGAAAAGGTTGAGGGCGGGGATACCCCGCCCCTGAAGATGGCGCCCAAGCAGAGCTTGGGCGGAAAATGACCTTCCTAAGTACAATCGGGGAACGAGGGCGTAAAGGCGTGCTGGCGTGCGTGGGGCAGTTGCGGAGAGAAAAATCAGAAAGTCAAGATGGTGAAACCGGCCTCCAGATAGCGTCCCAGACTGGGGTGGCCGCTCGTGTCGTCCAGGAGGCGCAACCCTTGGGCCTGGACCTCGGCCAAGGACCCGGTCTTGGTAGCGCAGGCCCGGCAGACCCCTTCGATCAACCCGGCTTCCTTGGTTTTCATCTACAGGGGATAAAAAGGGTTCTCAGGGCGATTCAGGTCTTTAAGCAGTTTGGTGGCCTGGCCTTCGATGATGATTTTGGCTTCGCCGGCCTGATCCCTTAAATCGAGGGCGTTCAACAAGACGTGGGCGAAGCATATGATTTCACCTTGAAAGGCGACCAAGGCGATTTTAAGCATGCGCGCTTCCCGCGATTATCTCCCGGAGGGGGTCAAGTTCGCCCCAGGATTAGCCATCCAGGGCCCGATCCGCGTCCTGCTCCAGGACGGCGATGCGCTTTGTGACCATGGCCAACTCCCGGGCCAACAATTGGGCCCGGCAGCGCAAATCAGTCAGCTCTTCTTCCTCGGTGGCATACGACCTGGCAGCCGGGATGTCCCACCACATAGCCGGACCATAACCGGGGAATTCGTAATCGTTCTCTCGACGGTAGTCGCCCCATTCTCTACCACTGCGGGGACCTTGCTGCCACGGTCCCCAACTCTTGAAACCCGGCATACTTTATCCTCTCGGAGTATGGAGTAATTGACGACTCTAGGGCAGGAATATATTCCGCCCCCAATAATCCTTGATACTCCCATATCGTTTTTATCTTTATTTGTCAACTGTATCTGGAGTTTTTCCAGGCACCCAAGCTGCCCGCATATTTATCTAGAGATGCTTCGGGGTCAAAGGGTTAATTATCGCTACCTATCAAGCATTTTTAAGGATTTTCCCCGGATGGACTTGTCAGGCGACCGTTATATAGGATATAAAGCAAGCAAGATAGAAGACAAGTTGGAATTGGAATAAAAATATGAAACCCAGTTTTATAATGAGCAAATTCAAGTCGAGAGTGCTGGCCCTGGTGGTTGCGGCCACCCTTTTGTCTGGGTGCCAGGCCAAGCCGCCCCCGTTGAGTCCTGCGGCCGCCAGCTTCAAGCAAGAAATAACCACTTGCCTCACCAATCTCTCCGCCGGTTTGATGGAACCGGTGGCCAAGAAAGACATGGCGGCAATTAACGCCGCGTTGGAGAAAGCTGAATCCCCGGCCGTCAAGTTGTGCCGGTTGTGTCCGTTTCAAGTCGGGGTCTTGAGCCCGTTAGGCGAGGTCTTGGCGACATACCCTCCCAGGTCGGGTAATGGCACGAAAAATTACTCTAACTATGATCTGATTACCAAGGCCATCCATAGCAAGAAGATCCAGCAGCAGAAGTTCTTTCTGCAGAACGGCTCTGAACTCTATATTATTTGCGCCCCTCTCGTCCGAGAAAATAAGGTGATTGGTCTAATCGCCATTGCGATCAACTCCAAAGAGGCGGAAAAGAGGTGGGGCTTTCAGGCAAACGAGTTCCTGGGCTTGGATTTTAATTCTTAGGTCATAAACCGGATTGTTAAAGGATCCCCAATTGGCCACCTTCCCCCTGATCCAGGTTACCGTCTGCTTTTCAAACGATGGAACACTCTAGCGTGCCGGGGCGAGGCCATACTGTCGAGGTGCGCGGCGAGAGGGGGCAACGCCTTACCCTCGCCATCTCCGGCCGGCTCGCCCTGGATAACCTTTACTCCTTCAACGCTGAAGTCGAGACCCTCTTCCAGAAAATGATTCCGGCCGCACTGACGGTTGACCTGGCCGGCCTGGACTTTCTGGATAGCGCCGGGGCACTGGCTTTGATTGAACTGGAGAACCAGGCCCGGACCCGCTCCATAACCTATGAACTCGTGAACCCCAGTGACAAGGCCCGGGGGATCATGGGCCTTATCGACCCCAAAGCCCTCACCACCCCGCCACTGATCACCGACCGCAAGACCGGCAATTTCCTGGAACGGGTGGGTGATGAAACCCTGGCGGTTCTCTACGACTTCAAGCGGGTGTTGATCTTTTTGGGGGAACTTCTGGGAGCGCTGACTTACGCCCTGTTCCACCCCAGGTCGGTGCGTTGGGACGACGTGCTTTCTTACATGAAGCGGGCCGGAGTGGACGGGCTGCCCATTGTCGGTCTCATCAGCCTGCTTTTGGGCCTTATCTTGGCGTTCATGTCGTCGCTCCAACTCAAGCAGTTCGGGGCCAATATTTATGTGGCCTCATTGCTGGCGATTGCCATTGTCAAGGAATTGGGCCCCATCATGACCGCCATCCTGGTGGCCGGGCGCTCGGGATCGGCCTTTGCCGCCGAAATCGGCACCATGATGGTGAACGAGGAAGTGGACGCCCTTACCACCATGGGTTTCACCCCGGTGCGGTTCCTGGCCGTGCCCAAGGTCCTGGCGGCCATGATCGTGGTGCCCCTGCTCACGCTTTATGCCGACCTCTTTGGCATCCTGGGCGGCTTGATCGTGGGCGTCATGGGGCTCGACCTGACGGTTTACACCTATTTGAAGGCAACCCAACAGAGCCTCAGTCTCCTGGATATCATTACCAGCCTGATCAAATCCGGGGTCTTTGCCGTGCTGATCGCCGGGATCGGCTGCCAGCGCGGCTTTGAAGTCAGAGGTGGGGCCGAGGCTGTAGGCTCCGCCACCACCTCCGCGGTGGTCGCGGCAATTTTTCTGATTATCGTTACTGATTCGGCTTTTGCCTTAGTTTTTCAGTACCTGCATATATGAGGCGGAGTTCAGTCGGGGCCAGACTTTTTCAAGAAACGGGTGCAATGGTAAACAATTCTTCTCCCCCCCCAGTCATCGTAGTGGACCAATTGACCGCCCGCTTCGGGGATAATACTATCTTTGACCGGGTGAGTTTTCAGGTCAATCAGGGGGAAATCCTGGTGATCCTGGGAGGCAGCGGCTGCGGCAAGTCCACCATGCTGAAGCACATGATCGGCCTCTATAAGCCTGCCGCGGGCAAAGTCCTGCTCAGCGGCGTCAATATCAATACTTATGACGACCGGATCTTACGCCAGGTGCGTATGAATCTCGGGGTTCTGTTCCAATCCGGGGCGCTGTTCGGCTCCATGACCCTGGCGGAAAACGTGTCTTTGCCTATTTACGAATACACTGACCTGGACCCAGCCACCATCGAACTTATCGTCAGGATGAAGTTGGGCCTGGTAAGCCTGGCTGGTTACGAGAACCACCTCCCCTCGGAGATTTCCGGGGGCATGAAAAAGCGGGCGGGGCTGGCCCGGGCCATGGCCCTGGACCCCACGGTCCTCTTTTTCGATGAGCCCTCCGCCGGGCTGGACCCTATCTCGTCGGTGGAACTGGACAATTTGATCAAAAGCATTAATACCGGGATGGGAACCACCATGGTCATCGTCACTCACGAACTGGAATCCATTTTTAACATCGCCCACCGGGTGATCATGCTGGATAAGGGCGCCAAGGGCATCATTGCCGAAGGCGATCCCCGGGAACTCAAGGACCACTCCACCGACCCCCGGGTGGTGAACTTCTTTAATCGCCGTCCGGCTGCCGAAGCCCCGCCCCAAGGAACGTAACATGGCCAGACAAGGTACCAACCTGACTATCGGGATCTTTGTGATCCTGGGTGTTGTCCTGGGTGTCGTCGCCGTCATCTGGGTGGGCGCCACCAGCTACTTCCAGAAGGGCGATACCTACATCTCTTATTTTGATGAGTCGGTCCAGGGCCTCCAGGTAGATTCCGCCGTCAAGTTTCGGGGCGTGGAAGTGGGCCGGGTGGAAGCCATCCGGGTGGCCCCGGATAACCGCCTCATTGGCGTGGTTATGAAGATCAACATGCGGGATAGCCTGCAAACAGATGGCGTGGCCACACTCAAGGCAGCAGGGATTACCGGCATCATGTTTATGGAGCTGAACCTTAAACAACCCGGGGAACCGGACCTTTCTCCCAAGATCGACTTTCCGTCGGAATATCCCATTATTCCGACCCGCCCCTCCGAAATCCAGCGGCTGATGACCGGCATCAATGACATCGTGAAAAAGTTCAACGAGATTGATACCAAAGGCATCTCCACCCAATTGATCGCCACCACCAAGGCCATGGAAGACCTTTTCAAAGGCAAAGAGTTGAAGAGCATTATGGCACGGGTGGATGGCGCCGCGGGCAACCTGGAACGGCTCACCTCCCGGGCGGACCAAGCGCTGGCCGACGCTGCGTTGGATAAAACCCTGGCAGAGGCCAGGGATGCTCTCAAAGGCGCCCGCATCATGTTGGGCACCGTCAATGATCAGGTCCTGGCCATGCAACTGCCGGCTACCCTGAACGAGACCCGGGACCTGGCCCGTTCTTTACAAAGCACCGGCAATAACCTGCGGCAGAGTTCCGAGACCCTGGAGATGTTGCTCCAGAGACTCTATGACCGCCCCTCGGACCTCTTGTTCGGCAAGCCCCCTATAAAGAGGTGGAATGAATGAAGGCCATGACAGACGTGATGCCCGCGGCTTGTTCCCCTGCGAACTCGCCCCCCTGCCGGTTGACGACGCAGGTCTGGCTCCTGTCGCTGCTGCTGCCGGTGCTGGTTTTGCTGGCAGTCGGGTGCGGCAAACCGCCCATGCTGGTGCACCAGTATATCCTGGAATATCCCGCGCCGGTGCTGAGCGGGAAAACCAAAAGCCCGGAGGCCGTCAAGGTGGGTCTGTTCACCGTGGCCCAGGCCTTCAATACCAATAATATGGTCTACCAGCCCCAGCCCTATAAGAGTGAGACCTATAATTACAGCCGCTGGCGGGCCAATCCCGGCTATCTGGTCACCGACTATCTCCTCCGTGACTTCAGGGATTCCCATCTGTTCACCGCGGTGTTCGGACCCGGCAGCAATGGCAAATTCCGCTACTTTCTGGAAGGCGGGGTGGAGGAATTTCAAGAGGTGGATGAGCCCGACGGCTGGAAGGCTGTGCTGGCTATGACGGTCACTCTTCTGGATGTCAGCTACGAAGAGCTGCCGCAGCGGGTGGTTTTTCAGAAAAACTACCGGGCCGCGGAACCTATGCCCGATAAGACCCCCCAGGGGCTGGCCCAAGCTATGAGCCGGGCCATGGAACACCTCTCGGCCCGCATTATTACTGATACCTACGAGGCTACCCGGAAAAGAAGTGCCCGGAAGTAACCTTCGAAGGTGGACACGCAGGTCCGCCCCTACCTCTTTAATAACCAGGCGACCCACGTGAAGCTTATGTCCGGAGGGAGCTCGGGATGGGAGAATTCCCGGACTACGCGGTGGTCGAGCGACCAGCCCAGCTTCTGGTAGCTTGCCAATAAGGGGTTTTCCTGGTTAGCGCGAAACCCCGAGAGGATGAGGCCGCCATCCGCCAGGCGGTCCAATTCCGACACTTTATCCCGCTGGACTTCCCAGGGCAGATTGGCCACCACGACGTCGAAGCGTGCTTTCAGGCACTCGGTGGAGCCCTGCGCCACCCTGATCGAATCAGCCAACCCATTTTCCCGGGCGTTCTCAAAAGTGGCCAGGGCCGCCCCCCAAGCAAGATCAACTCCCACTACCAGGGGCACTTTAAGGGCTGCAGCCGCCAGGCTTATTACACCGGCGCCACACCCCACATCGAGCAATCTGTCCGGAGATTCAGTGGTTAGCGCTTGCCGCAGTAAGTCCAGACAGAGGCGGGTGGTGGGATGGCCCGGAGGAAAGGCCTCACCAGGGTGCACCACCAAAACTTGTTCTTTTAACTCAGTCGGATGCGGTTGACGGCGGGAACACAGCACCAGGTGAGAAGACAAGCGATACGACCAACCTGAGAAGTTTGATGTCGCCATGGGGATTATGCCAACGAACCAGGCACTTGTGAAGGCGCCAGTGGCGTCCGGTCTTTTCGCACCCAGACATTATAGCAATCATCCTGCTTTTCCCAAGCCAGGACATCATTGCCGGACCGCTCCACGATAATCAATAAATCCCGGAGGGTATCGCGGTCACTCAGGCAAATTTTCAAAATTGCTCCGGCTGCCATCTGGGCCAGGGTGGATTTGTACAAGGCCAGGCTGAAGGGAATCAGCACCCCGGAAATATCCAGGTTTTGGTCAGATTTCATGGGAGTAACCCGCGTTGCCGCAGTCGACGGCAATCTTTGCCAAACACCATACATTGTTTTCATGGTTGTGCCCAAGGTGGGCTTGTGTTATTTTAGATGTTAAAACAAGTGTTAAGATAACCGAGAGCATGCCATGCATGATCAAAAGATCAACCGGTATTGGAAAGAAATTATTAATACCATGAACGACGGCCTCATGGTGGTGAGCCCGGATGGCACCATGCTCATGGTGAATCAGGCCTTCGAGAAAATTGTGGGATACAGCCGGGAGGAACTTATCGGCCGTTCCTGTACCATGTTGAGCTGTGACACGTGCGCCACCGCCCGTTCGGAAGGCAAAGGCCAGTGGTGCCACCTCTTTGAGCAAGGGGCGGCCACGCGTAAGTCCTGCCTGCTGATGCGTAAAGATGGTTCTTATGTTCATACCCTGAAAAATGCCGCCATCTTACGGGACGAAGCCGGGCAAGTGCTGGGCGCGGTGGAAACGCTCACTGATATTTCGGAAATGGACAAGCGGGATGAGCAGATCCACCATCTCTCCAAGCTTATGGATACGTCCGGCGACTTTCATGGTTTGGTGGGGAAATCTCCCACCATGCAGCAAGTCTTTGAACTCACCCAAAAGGCCGCCCAAAGCGAGGCCCCGGTGATTATTTTCGGCGAGAGCGGCACCGGCAAAGAACTGGTGGCCCACGCTATTCATGCCCTGGGCCGGAGGCGGGAGGGGCCGTTCATCACCTGCAATTGCGCCGCGCTCAATGAGGCCTTGCTGGAAAGCGAACTCTTCGGGCATGTCAAAGGGGCCTTTACCGGGGCCTATACCCATCGCCAGGGCCGGTTTGAGGCCGCCCACCGGGGAGATATCTTCCTGGATGAGGTCGGCGATATCCCGCCGGCTATCCAGGTTAAACTCTTACGCGTCCTGGAGAGCAAGCAGTTTGAGCGGGTGGGGGACCATCGGCCCATCTATGCCGATGCCCGCATCATTACCGCGACCCATCGCGACCTGGAATCTCTGGTGTCGGCAGGGACTTTCCGGGAAGACCTGTTTTTCCGCATCAATGTCATTCCCATACATTTGCCGCCGCTCAAGGGACGTCTGGAGGACCTCCCCTTATTAGTGGATCATTTCCTCACCAGGTTGCGCCAGCGCAGCGGCAAGCCCATAACCGGCCTCACCCGGGAGGCCATGAAGCTGCTCCTGGACCATCCCTGGCCGGGCAATGTGCGGGAACTCAAAGGTGCGCTGGAGTATGCCTTTGTGGTGGCCGAAACCGGTCTCATCGCACCTGAACACCTGCCGCCTAAGCTCAGTTCCCGGGAAGTCTCCCCGACAACTCCCCCAGAGGCGAGGGGAACCCCGGATTCCGATGAAAAAACTGCTTTGATCGATGCCTTACGGCAGGCCGGCGGCAACCAGTCCCAAGCCGCGGCCCTCTTGGGGGTCAGCCGGGTCACCGTTTGGCACCGCATGAAAAAATACGGCATCGACGTGCACAAACTGGTTACTGTTTGATACCTTTTTATCTCTGCGCCCTCAGCGTCTCTGCGGTTAATCATTGTTCACCGCAGAGGCGCAGAGAGTCCCATGTTCCTTACTTAAGTTGCGGCGTATATTTTAATAAACCGCGGTGGATTTGGCGCTGGTCATCTCAACAATCAACCGCCCGGCCTTAACCAATTCTACTCCCTGGATCAAGTCAGCCTGACTGATCTTGCGCTCCTCGAGGCAGGGAATTCAGACCAGGAATGATCCGCCGTTGGCAACGTAGTTGTCAACCAGCGTCTTCAATGGGGTCAAGCCGGGAAAGGTAACATCATCGGCATAGCCCTTTTTGGCCAGATACACGCCATTACCCTGCAAGACCACCACGGCTTCCACGTCCATGGATTGGGCCGCATTGGCCAACAGCAAGGGAAAGATGGCGCGTTCCGGGTCCTCCCCCGCATGGGTGGAGATCAGAACAATTTTTTCTTTTTCTTCCGACATGCTTGGCTCTCCTTTTTTTCCTGAAGTATGAGTTATCGCCGGGCTGGGCCGCAATGGGGCATGGTTGGCGGCCTCTTTCTGTAAAACCACTAGAGCACTAAGTTGACCAGTGACGGCCCACCAGGCTGGCCAGGTCTTCCACGGGCAGTCCTGCCTTGAGCAGGTTGGCCAGGCAGATAGGGCAGAAGGTGACCACCGGAGCGCCGCTCTTTTTCAGTTCTTCCACCCGCCGGCCGAGGATCTCCCGGTTCAGGGCCGGAGACACCGACTCCGCCGGGCCGCCGCAGCAAGAGGTGAACTCGCCGCAGTTGCGCACCTCGACGAACGGCAGGCCCAGATTGGTGAGCACCTGCCGGGGCGCGTCCGAAAGTTTTAGGTATCTGCCATAAAAACACGGGTCGTGGATGGCCACTGGCGGCTTACCGTTGCTGCCGCTGACCGGCTTCGGTTGGAGCAGGGCAAAATAAGGCTGCACGTCGAAGCTTACCCCGATGTATTTCGGATAAAGCTCTTTTAAGGCATAGGTGGTATGGGGGTCAACGGTGATGATTTTGTCGACGCCGTGGAGCTTCAGGGTCCTGGCCACGAACCGGGCATGTTCCTCAAAGCCCTTCTGATCCCCCAGATCATAGAGCAGGATGCCGCTGTAGAAGTCCATATCGGGGTTATAGAAGAAGCCTACCCCGGAGTTCGACAGTAACCGGTGGATGGTCTGCAGAATGCCGTTAAACTGCTTCCTTTCCGCCTTGGAGGTCAGAAGGGAAAAACCCCACCCAACCAGAAAGCTGGGGAAATAACGGGAAAAGCGGCTAAACCGCAGATAGTCGGCCCAGCGGGTGCCTTCCAGGCGCGAAAGAACGCTGGTGGTAGCTTCAATATACGGGATAGACTGGTACATCAGACCGGTGAAAAGCAAGGCATCCCCCGGCCGCCGAGTAAAGCCGGGGGAGCCTTTCCACCAGGTATTGATCTTAGAACCGGGAGCCCCGAAAGGATTGCGGGTCTTCCTGATATTGATGGCGATGAGGTTGATGATATCCGCGGGCGTAAACATCTCAGGCCCTCCTTGCCTGCGCCACCACATAGCGGCGCAATCCCAGGATGAGTTCGCCGGGGTTGGCCTGGCGGGGACAGGTCTGGGTGCAGAGCCCGCAGTGCAGACACCGCCATAAATCCTGGGCGTGCTGGAGAATTTTTTCCCTGGATCCTACCTGGACATAGCGAATCAGCTTCCGGGGAAAATGCTCAAAGATAAGGGGACAGATGGCGGCACAGGTGCCGCAGTTGAAACACGTGAGGGCCGTGTCCACTCCGTAAGATTTGAGCTCTTCAGCAAAATCGGGATTGACTAAAGCCATGATCGATCCTCTCGCCAAGCTGCGCTTTTACTCAACAGCACCCGGTGCAGTTTCTTCGGCCACCGGTTGGCCCAGTTTGTAGCGATAATAGCCGCCAGCCTTGGGTCCTTCCAGAATTTCTCCGTATTTCTTTAGCGAAGCCACGTACCAGAGCACCTCGGATGCGGGCAAGCCCGTGGCCGCAGCGATCTCGGGCACTGTCAGCTCGACCCCGGCCAGGTGCTCTTTGATGGCTTTCACCGCTTGCCGCTGCTCTTTCATCCGGGCAGTGGCCGCGACAATCTGTTCTTTGCGGGCCGCTTTAAGGGCTTTCAGGGCCTCTTTCCGAGATTCGGTTTCTTGGTCAGACATCGTAAGACCCCACAGAATGTAGCGCCGGCGCCCTCGCCGGCGCAGGAACCGCCGAGGGCGGCGGTTCTACAATTAAACTCACGCCCCTTCCAGGTACTCGTCTGAGACGATCATATCCACCATGGCTTCGAACTGCTTCAAGGTCCAGCCTTGCACGTTGATAGCGTTTTCCGGGCAGACCGCCACACAGGCGCCGCAGCCCAGGCACAGGGCAGGGTTGACTTGGGCCCGCCGGACCTTTTGGCCGTCCACCACCTGCTCCACCATGGTCAGGGCGCCTTCGGCCAGGCAAGCCTCGACACAAGCGCCGGTGCCGGTACACTGGCTGAGATCAACTTCGGCCACAAACGGGTCAAGTTCAACGTAGCCCCGGGTGAGAATCGCCGCGGACTTGACTGCCGCCGCGGCTGCCGCGGCGCAGGTCTCCCCCACGTCAAAGGGGGCCTGGCAGGTCCCGGCCAGATAGATCCCGGCTACGGAGACTTCCACCGGACGCAGCTTGGGGTGCACCTCTTGCAGGAAGCGGTCCGCGCCCACGGGAATCTTCAGCTTTTCCACCAGGCCGGCGATGTTGTTGGGCTCCTGGCCCACCGCCAGCACCACCAGGTCCACCGGCACTTCCAGTTCCTCGCCAAAGGTCAGGACATCTTTTACCTGGACCAGGAGCGGTTGCCCCGTAGCATGGGGATTCCTCAGGACCTGGGGCTCCTCTCCTGCCTCGAAGCGGAAAAACATCACCTGATTCTGGGCCGCCTGAGTGTAAAGTTCCTCCTGGCCCCGGCCATAGGTGCGGATGTCCCGGTAGAAATCAAAGACCCGGGTTTGGGGATAGTTTTCCCGGATGAGGTTGGCGGCGTAAAGCGTTGCGCTGCAACAGGTGCGGGAGCAGTACTCATTTAAATAACCGCCGGCGTTTTCCTCATGGATGCCCGGAATCTGGCGGCTGCCCACGCAGTGGATCATGGCCAGGTTGTGGATGGAGCGGCCGTTTAACGCCAGAGCACCGTCGCTCTCCCCCGCTATCGCCATCAGGCGGATGAATTCCGGCAGGGTGACCACTTCGGGAAAATCCTGATAGCCGTATTCGCCTTGCCGGGGTTGGTAGGGCCGGAAACCCGTGGCCAGGACAATGACCCCGGCGTTTAGGTCAAGCTCTGCCTGGCTTTCCGGGATCATTGCGGGCATGACGCCCACAAAGGGCACGTATGCGCCCAGACCCAAGCCGGATTGGCTCAGTCGTTCCAGCTTGTCGGCAAAGGCCGCGCCTTCGGGAGGCCGCCGCACCACTCTGAGTTTGAAGTTGCCGATATAGCCCTCAAAGCTCTCGACCTCAGTACAGGTGTGCACCGTGATGGCCGGATTTTTCAGGACCGCAGTGGCGAGTTCGCTGATGATTTCGGCGGCGGTTTCACCGAATGGCGCCAGGCGGTCTAACTGGGCCACCTGCCCTCCCAGGAAGGGGCTTTTTTCCACAAGAACCACGTGCAGGCCTCTTTCGGCCAATTCCACGGCGCATTTAAGCCCGGCCACGCCGCCGCCGATCACCAGGGCCTGAGGCTGTACTTCGACCCGGATGGGCGTGAGCGACGTGAGCCAGCCGGCTTTGGCCGCAGCCGCGGCTACCAGGCGAGCAGCCTTTTTGGTGGCCTCAGGGCCATGATGCACCCAACTCACCTGCTCCCGCAGGTTGGCCTGCTCATAGACATAGGGATTCACCCCGGCCCGGGCCAGAGTTTGCCGGAAAGTGGTTTCATGCAGGCTGGGGGAACACGACGCCACCACCACCCGATCCACCAGGCCGCTTTTAAGATCCTCGATGATCAACTCCTGGCCGGGATCGGAGCACATGAACATATTGGACCGGGCCACCACCACCCCCGGCACCTTGCGGGCCTGCTCGCAAACCTTTTCCACGTCCACGGCATCGGATATATTGCCGCCGCAATAGCAGACGTAAACCCCCACTTTGCCAACAGGTGCGGATTCGGGGCGCTTGTTCGGCGTCATCAGTTCTTCTCCCAACCGAGACTCAACTTGCAGCCTTGGCGGTGCGGGCCGTCAGATACCGGGACGCCTCCATGGCCGCAGCACCCGCTTCCACGATGCTGTCCACGATATCTTTGGGGCCGGCCGCGGCCCCCGCGACAAAAACGCCGTCCAGATCGGTCAAAGTCGGGGCCAACTTGGGCTTCACGGTTTTAATGAACTTATCCGACCCGGTGGCCAGGGCGCAAAGGCTCTCGGGACTCCAGCCCGGCAGCATCCCTAAGGACAGCACGACCAGGTCGTGCTCAGTCAATTGCACCCCGCCTTCGGCTTCCTGGGATTCATACCGGACCAGAACGTTGCCGTTATCGCCTCGGTCCAGATAGGCCACCTTGCCTTTGACAAAATTGACCCCCATGGCCTGGGCGTTCTGGAAAAACTGCTCGTAGCCTTTGCCAAAGGCCCGGATATCCATGTAATAAATGGTGAGATCGGCCAGGGGCAAGGAGCCTGACAGGAGCATGGCCTGCTTGATGGCGTACATGCAGCAGACCCGGGAGCAATAAGGCACCCCCATGGACTGGTCCCGGGAGCCGGCGCACTGGATAAAGGCGACGTTATCCGGTTCCATACCGTCGGAAGGCCGCAGCGCCCGGTTGTAAGGGCCGTGGGGGGCCAGCAGCCGCTCCATCTGAAGGGCCGTAATCACATTGGGAATCGTGCCCTGGCCGTACTGGACCTTGTTTGAAAGCGGGGTTAACTCGAACCCGGTGGCGATCACCGCGGTGGCGGCCGTCAGGGTAAAATCTTCGGGAACCTGAATGTAGTTGACGGCCTGGGTGGGGCAAATCTTTTCGCAGCGGCCGCACAGGATACAATTCTCAGGATCGATCAGGGCCTTCTGGGGAATGGCGTTGGAGAAGGGAATGTAAATGGCCTTCCGGGCCGCAAATCCGCCTTGCTCGGCGTCGGGCACCAGCATAGGACATTGATACTCGCACTGGCGGCAGCCGATACACTTCACTTCGTCCACAAAGCGCGGTTTTTGGCGGATCGAAGCCGTTAAATCGCTCCCCTGCCGGGTCAAGGATTGCAACTCGCAGTAAGTGAAGATGGTAATGTTGGGGTGGTGGGCCGCAGCCGCCATCTTGGGGGTGGTGATGCAGCTGGAGCAATCCAGGGTGGGAAAGACCTTGGAGAGCCTGATCATCTTGCCCCCGATGGAGGCGTCTTTTTCCACCACCGCCACCGAGAAATCCTGGTCGGCGAGATTGAGAGCGGCCTCTAAGCCGGCGATCCCCCCGCCCAGGACCAGGGCGTCGTAATGCCTATTGTGCTGAACAGCCATACTTTGCTCCCAGAGAGCGGATTCGTTGCGACTTTTGCCTAGCAGCCAGGAACCCAGTTGGCCCACGCAGGCTTTTTGCCAGAGCCCGCGGGCTACCAACAACCTAAGCGGCGCTGGCCGCCGCGGCAGGCTTATCGTTGCCCGGAGGTCCCAACTCCGAGATGAGATCGTTCATCTGCCTGACTTCGTTGAGAAAGGCCCGGGTGCACACCGTGCAGATGGCCGTGAGGCGAACCCGGCGAATGTCCAGGCCGCGGGCCTTCATGAGCACATAGATGCGGTCAACGCGCTTGGCCAGGGCTTCATAGGCCCCCTCGTAGGGGCACTCCACGCCGCAGGACATGATAATGATGCCGGCGATGCCTTTGTCGAAGCAGTCCAGATAAAACTTCTCGGGGAAGAGCACCGCCGCCCGGACCCGCAGGATATAGGTGTTGGCGGGATAACTCTGATGCCCCTGGCCCACAGCGTCAGCCCCGGGATAAGCGCAGCTATCCTCAGCCAGAATCAGTATCTTTCCCGCATACTTTTCGGCCGCCATGAGGCCTCCGGGTTACTTTTTCCGGGTGATGAAAATGCGGTCGTAGCCGTCGGCGGCCAAAGCACCTAAAAATTCATGGCCCACTTTATTGGCCCAGAGAGGCATATCATTCTTGGTGCCGGGATCGTTAGAGAGCACTTCCAGGACCTCACCGACTTTTACCTTGCCGATGGCCTTTTTGGCTTCCATGAGCGGTCCCGGGCAGGCGCTGCCCCGGCAATCCACCACGGCCGCGGCTTTAAGCGTAGCAAGATCAATTGCCATCGTTAATCTCCTTTGGGGAAATCTTTTTAAAGAAAGAAGCAATATCAGTGCCAGGCGCTAAGGAAACCGGCAGGGTAAATTATCTAATTAATTTAGCAGGTTTTATTGAAGCGCGCCGATCGCCTAGTTAACGTCTGCTAAATACTATTTAACAAATGTTAATTTCTGTTAAGGCTGGAGGGTGGGAAGAGATTTAGGGCTTCCAGGGAAGGGGCCCTTGCCCCTGGCAGAGTTCCCGGAGGATAAGCTCCTTGATGGCGTCCCGGCTTAGGCGGTATTCCTGCAGGCTGCCGCCGAAGGGGTCTTGTACTGGCCGCTGCATCAGGCGATCACTGTACCCTTGGGGGATGGCCCGCTTCAGAGAATGCTCGGAAAGGTTGACCAGGAGGTGGTAATCCTGAAGATTGACCTCGGTAAGGCCTTTGGACCGTAAGCCTTTCGTATCCACGCCGATCTCCGCCAGCACCGCCTTGGTCTCCGGGGCCACCCACCCCAAGGGGTTGAGGCCGGCGGACGCCGCTTCCCAGCGCTGCCCGCAGAGGTGCCGGGTCAGGGCTTCGGCCATGATGCTGCGGCAAGAGTTCCCCAGGCAGATGAACAGGACCTTCGGTTTTATCATGCTCTTTCTCCCTGGCATCCTGGATCAATCGGCTTTACCTTAGACTAAACGCCCATGAACCATAAATGTCTCACCCCACGAATGAAAATCCCCCTGCCCCCCTTTTTCAAAGGGGGGTTCTAAAGTCCCCCTTTGGAAAAGGGGGATTTAGGTTTTCACGGCAAAAAGGAGATGCCATGACCCCGGCGATTGCCGCAGTGCTGGACAAGCTTGGCTGGATGCGGGACCAACAAATCTGGCCAAATGGGTTGCGCTACCTGTGGACCGACGCCTTTGGCGTGGTCCTTCTGGTATCCCTCTACCATGAACTCCAGGATGAGCAGTTCCTGGCAGAGGCCGAATGGGTAGCGGCCGAAGTCCAGCGAGTCCTGGGCCGCCCGCAAGGCATCCGTATCGGAGAGGCCCCGGACCGGGATGGCCAATACTTCCACTATCTGGGCATGTGGCTCTACGCCCTGGGCCGCCTGGGACAAATCAAGCCGGGCTACCGCGACCGGGCCCTGGAATTGGTGCGTCAGATTCACCCCCGCTTTGTCATACCGGGGACCGGCGTCTGGTGGAAGATGGCGGAGGACCTGAGCGCCCCGTATCCCGGTTATGGCCTGGGGGGCCTGGATCATTTCCATGGCTATGTGGTCTACCGCACCCTGGACGCGAGAGTGCTGGCCGCGGAGATTGCCGAGATGCGGGAGTTGGTGGAACGGAGCTATCGGTCCATGACGATCGACCAGGACCTGGGAATCGGGATGATGCTTTGGTTCACCCACTTCTTCCCGGATGAGCCCTGGGCCGTCCTCCAGCGGCAGCGGTGCCTCGACACCCTGGAGACCATGTGGGTCGACCCGCCAGGCTACTTCTGCCGCCATCCGGGTCTGGGCCACGTCAAGTTCGCGTTCACCAACTACGGCGTCTCTTTGGGCCTCCAGGCCGTGGGAATGCTGCCGGATCGGGTGCAGCGGCTCCACGACTTCTTCCGTACCTACCAGTCCGGGGATGAATACGATACCGAGGCCATCACCCACGTCATGGCCTGTACCGCCTGGTTCCCCGGGGAGTTTATTCTTGGGGGAAGAGGCTAAGGGCTTTTTCGTAAGTAGCCCTTACTCCCTCCCCCAAACCCCCACCCCCAATCCCTTACAGGGGGTTGGGAGGGGAGTTTGAGGGGAGGGTGGGGGACTCTCGTCCCCCA